>JAGWPB010000008.1 GCA_028870665.1 Lysobacteraceae bacterium | reverse complement strand
TAGCTCGCCGCCGGGCTCAGCAGGAACAGCACCAGCGGCGCGATCTCCTCCGGCTGCGCGACGCGGCCCAGCGGAATCAGCCGCAGCATCGTCTTCAGCAGGTCGGCGTTCCGGGTCAGCGCGCTGGCGAAGCGGGTGTCGGTCAGGCCGGGCAGGACCGCGTTGACGCGGATGCCGTGCGCTGCCAGCTCCTTCGCCCAGCCCTCGGTCATGTTGACGATCGCGGCCTTGGTGAACGAATACACGCCCTGCCCCGGCGCCGCGCGACGGGCGTTGACCGAGGCCACGTTGACGATCGCGCCGCCGCCCTGCGCGCGCATGCGAAGCGCCGCCTGCTGCGTGGTGTAGAAGTAGCCGCGCAGGTTGACTTCGACGGTCTTGTCATAGGCCGCGAGATCCATCTCCAGCATCGGCCCGAAGTACGGATTGGCGGCGGCGTTGTTGACCAGCAGGTCGGGCGCGCGGCCCTGCGCGTCGAGCGCCGCGAACAGCGCGTCGATCGCGGCGACGTCGCCGATGTGCGCGGGCTGCACGCGGGCATCGCCGCCGGCGGCGCGGATCGCGGCCGCGACCGCCTCGCAGGCCTCGGCCTTGCGGCTGCTGAGGACGACGTGGGCGCCGTGCGCGGCCAGCAAGGTCGCGATCGCGGCGCCGATGCCGCGGCTGGCGCCGGTGACCAGCGCGGTCTTGCCGGTGAGGTCGAACAGCGGGTCGCGCATGGACAGTACGCCTGCGTATGGCCAAGATGCGAGGCTAGCATGGGGCAGCGATGGACAAGAATCAGCGAAGGGTCGTGATCACCGGCGGCGGCAGCGGTCTCGGACGCGCGCTGGCGCATCGCTACGCCCGCGCCGGCTGGACGGTGGCGGTCGCCGATCTCGTGCGCGAACGCGCCGACGCGGTGCGTGACGAACTGCGCGCAACCGGGGCGCATGCGGAGTCGTACGCGGTCGATGTCGGCGATGACGCCGCGGTCGAGGCGCTGCGCGACGCCGTGCTGGCGACCCTGGGCGGCGTCGAACACGTGGTCAACAACGCCGGCGTCTCCAGCGCCGGCACGCTGGTCGAGACCGCAGTCGAGGATTGGCGCTGGATGCTGGAGATCAACCTGCTCGGCGTGGTGCGCGGCTGTCGCGCCTTCGCGCCGATCCTCGCCGCCCAGGGCCGCGGCCACGTGCTCAACGTGGCCTCGTTCGCCGGCCTCGCCGGCGCGCCCGGGCTGGCCGCCTACGGCACCGCCAAGGCCGCGGTGGTGGCGCTGTCGGAGGCGTTGCGCGCCGAGCTGGCCGATCGCGGCGTCGGCGTATCGGTGCTGTGCCCGGCGTTCTTCCAGACCCGATTGCTGGAGAACTTCCGCGGCCCCGAAACCGCCCGCGCGCAGGCGGCGAAGTGGATGCAGCGCGCGCCGGTCAGCGCCGATGCCGTCGCCGATTTCGCCTACGCCGGCGTGCGGCGCGGCCGCTTCCTGCTGATCCCGACCGCGCGCGAGCGTCGCTTCCACCGCCTCAAGCAGCTGCTCCCCGAATTCTATTTCCGCCGCCTGACCGCGGCCGTCCGCGCAAGGAACCCGCGATGAGCGCACAACTGATGATCTACGGCGCCAACGGCTACACCGGTGCGCTGATCGCCCGCGCCGCGGTGCACGCCGGGCTGAAGCCGCTGCTGGCCGGCCGCTCGCGCGAGACGCTGGAACCGCTGGCGCGCGAACTGGGCCTGCACAAGCGGGTGTTTCCGCTGCTGGGTGCCAAGTCGATCGCCGCCAGCCTCGACGACGTCGGCGCGGTGCTCAACTGCGCCGGGCCGTTCTCGGCGACCTGCGCGCCGCTGCTGGAAGCCTGTCTGGCCAAGCGCGTGCATTATCTGGACATCACCGGCGAGATCGATGTCTTCGCGCACTGCCATGCGCAGCACGAGCGCGCCCAGGCCGCCGGCATCGTGGTCGCGCCGGGCGTCGGCTTCGACGTGGTGCCGACCGACTGCCTCGCGGCGATGCTGAAGGCGCGCCTGCCGCGCGCCGACGAGCTGGTGCTGGCCTTCGACGGCGGCGGCGGCATGAGTCCGGGCACCGCCAAGACCAGCGTCGAGGGCCTGCGCAAGGGCGGCCGCGCGCGCATCCACGGCCGCGTGGTCGAGGTGCCGCTGGCGTGGAAGGTGCGCAGCTTCGGCAGCGGCGTGAACGCACGCACCGCCGTCACCATCCCCTGGGGCGACGTCTACACCGCGTTCGTGTCCACCGGCATCGCCAGCATCGAGACCTACATGGCGATGCCGCCGCGCGCGATCGCGCAGATCCGGCGCATGCGTTGGCTGCGACCGCTGCTGCGCTTCGGCGTACTCGAGGCGTGGATGAAAAAACGCATCGAGACACGCGTGCGCGGCCCCGACGAGGCCAAGCGCGCGGCCACCACGACCCATGTCTGGGGCGAGGTGCGCAGCGCCGACGGCAGCGAAGCCAGACTCGAGTTGCTGACGCCCAACGGCTACACGCTGACCGTGGATGCGGCACTGGCGATCGCGCGCCGCGTGCTCGGGCAGCCGCCGGCCGGCGGCTACTACACTCCGTCGCGGCTGATGGGGGCGGAGTTCGTGCTCAGCCTGCCCGGCGTGCGCCTGATCGAGCCGGCCTGACCCTTCGCGCTGCCGCGGCAGCGGGAGATGGCGCCGCGGCGTGCGGCGCCCGGTCGCTCCGGTCCGCGACGCGGACTTGCGCGGCGCGGGCCCCGATCGATGCCGTTGCCGCTACGGCGCCTGCGGATCGCCGTCCGTGGTCGGCGGCGCATCGCGCCGTCCGGGAGCGCCCATCGCCCGCGCCCGCAGCAGCGCACGTTCGCGCGCGTTGACCGCCAGTGCCGCGGCGCGGTCGAACTCCGCGCGGGCCTCGGCGTGGCGTTCGAGTCTTTCCAGCAGGTCACCGCGCACCGCGGGCAGCAGGTGATAGCCGGCCAGCTCCGGTGCGTCGCGCAAGGCGTCCACCAGTGCCAGGCCCTCGGCCGCACCGTAGGTCATGGCCACGGCCACGGCACGGTTGAGCGCCACCACCGGTGAAGGCGCGGCCTGCAACAGGGCGTCATACAGCGCGGCGATGCGCGGCCAGTCGGTCGCGGCAAACGCGGCCGCGCGCGCATGGCAGGCGGCGATCGCCGCCTGCAGCGCATAGGGGCCGAGCGGGCCGGACAGCGCTTCGACCCGCGCCAGCGCGGCCAGGCCGCGGCGGATCAGCAGCCCATCCCAGCGGCGGCGGTCCTGATCGGCCAGCAGCACCGGTGCACCCTGCGCGTCCACCCGCGCGGCCAGGCGTGAGGACTGCAGCTCCATCAGCGCCTGCAGACCCAGCACCTCGCCCTGTTGCGGCAGCAGCGCGGCCAGCGCGCGCGCCAGCCGCAGCGCCTCCTCGCACAGCGCCGGGCGCATCCACTCCGGTCCGGCGGTGGCGGCGTAGCCCTCGTTGAACATCAGATACAACACCTCCAGCACCGAGGCCAGGCGCGCGTGCAGCGCGTCGCCGCGCGGCACCTCGAACGGCACGTGCGCGGCGGCCAGCGCCCGCTTGGCGCGCACGATGCGCTGCGCGATGGTGGGCTCGGGCTTGAGGTAGGCACGAGCGATCTCGGCGGTCGACAGGCCGCCCATCACCTTGAGCGTCAGCGCGGCGCGCGCCTCCGGCGCCAGCAGCGGATGACAGGCGGTGAAGACCAGCGCCAGGATTTCGTCACCGATGGCGTCGTCGAGATGCGCGTCGAGCATCTCGCCGAACTCGTGCGCGGCGATCTGCTGCCGCAGATCGGCCTCGTGGCCCAGCCGCTCGTGCTGCGCCGCGGCCAGCGTGCGATGGCGCAGATGATCCAGGGCGCGGCGCTTGGCCGCGGTCATCAGCCAGGCGCCGGGGCGCTCGGGGACGCCCAGCTCCGGCCAGTGCTCCAGCGCGGCCACCAGCGCGTCCTGCGCGCAGTCCTCGGCCAGCCCCAGGTCGCGCGTGATGCGCGCCGCATGCGCCACCACCTTGGCCGATTCGATGCGCCAGATCGCGGCGACGGCGCGCGCGGTCTCAGCCGCATCAGGTGAGTCAGGCTGGCGCATGGAGCCCGCGCAACGCGGCGTCAGACGGTGCGCCCATCGCGCCGTGAGAACCATCCAACATGCCTTCGCTCCCTACGGATACGGGGTGCCGTCCTTATGCACAAACCTGCCGTCACGGTTGGCGCTCATCATGTCGATGTCTGCGCAATACGTCACATCGTCCGGATGACGCGAGCCGACTTCGAGATAGACCGCCATCGCCGTGGAGTGATTCTTCAGGTGATGACCGTTTTCGCCGCCCTTGGGAAAGGCAGCGCAATCGCCCGCGCGCAGCAGAATTTCTCCGGCATTCTCAACCAGCGTCAGCTCCCCTTCCAAAACGTAGACGAATTCGTCTTCGTGGCTGTGCCAGTGGCGCTGGCTGGACCACTGGCCCGGCGGCAAGGTGGTCAGGTTGAGGCCGAAGGCGCTGAGGCCTGCGGCATCACCGATGCGCTTGCGCAGGCGGCCAGCACAGGCGTCGTCGAAGGGCGTCGGGTAGCGCGCGCCGACGTGAACGGGTACGGTGGAAAGATCGATCTTCGGCATGGCAACTCCCGGTTCGCCGCCGATCATGCCATGAGCGGCCCGTTCAGCTCGGTGCGCCAGTCCGCCGGGTTGGGGCTGAGGTGCGGGCCGACGACGTACCACTCCCACAAGTCCGCCGCCGGGGCGTGGCCGTGGGTTTCGATCCAGCGCATGAACTCGCCCCACGCATCGGGCAGGCCTTCGTAGGCGCCGTGGTAGACCGTGCGCGCTACACGGGCGGCGCGCAGCACGCCAGGGCGCACGCGCCCGGCCGCAACGACGGGGGTGCTCACAAAAAAGCCAAGCTCAAAGTCGAAACGCTCCGGCGTCATGCGTCGGTGGTGGGCGAAGGCCGAGCCGTTGGGCTTGATGTGCTGCGCGGCCAGCACGTCCAGCAGTTCGCTTACCGCCGGGCCAAAGGCCTGCATCATCTCCGTGCGCGGAATGTCGAGGTGGATGACCGCCGCGATTTGCTCGGCGCTGTCGGTGAGGTGCGGGGTGTCGATCATGAGGAGACTCCGTGGAGGTTGAGCAGAGGCGGGCCAGACAGGACGCGCCTGGGCCGTGCCGCTGCCAGACACGACGCATGACGCTGCGCGATTTCGACCGGCGGCGCGCGTCGGCTATCAGGCCGATGACTTGTTCAGGGTTGCAGCGGCGCGGATGAGGGTTTGGAAGGCATCCGCATCCAGCGCATTGCTCTCGTGCAGGTCGATGGCGCGCCGGGTGTTGCCCGTGAGACTGGCGTTGAACAGCCCTGCCGGATCCGGCAGCGAGGCGCCTTTGGCGAAGGTCAGCTTCACGGCGCGCTGGTAGGTTTCGCCGGTGCAGATCAGCCTGTCGTGAGACCAGCACGGCACAGCCCACTTCCACTCCTCGACCACCTCGGGCTCAGCCTGCTGGATGAGCGTGCGCACATGCATCAGGGTTTTGCCACGCCAGTCACCCAGCGCCTCGATCCTTGCGTCGATGAGCTGGGTAGAGAATGCATCCTGGCTGGTCGTGGTTTTTTCATGGACTGGCTCCTCGCTCGCATCACGCTAATCGCGGTCCGGCGCGCCCAGCGGAAAGTACGGGCGGAACCAGCGCGCCTCATCTACCGCCCGAGCGAACGACGGCCGGGCCAGCAATCGCGCGCGGTAGGCGCGCAGCGCCGGATAGTGCTCGGCAATGGGCACGGTCCAGTCGGCGTAGAACAGCGCCGGAGCCGCCGCGCAGTCCGCCATCGTGAAATCGGGGCCGGCCGCCCAGGTCCGCTCCGCGAGCTGTCCTTCGAGCCACGCGTAGGCGACTTCCAGCTTGCTGACTGCGTCGGCGAGCCCTTCTTCTTTCCTGTCGGCGCGACCCGTCAGCGCGCCTGCCACGGCGCACTGCACCGGGCTCATGACATGCAGATCGAAAAAGCGGTCGAGGAAACGCACCTCCAGCGCGGCCATCGGCTCCGCGGGCAACAGGCGCACCGGTCCGGGATGGGCAAGCTGCAGATGCTCGATGATGATGCTGCTCTCGACCACCGTGCGATCGCCGTCCACCAGCAGGGGGAACTTGCGCAACGGCCAGCGCTGCTGCCACGGCGCGGTGTGCTGCGGCGCATCCGGCCCGAGGGTGCGGAATTCGAAGGCGATCCCGTTTTCATAGAGCGCGATCAGCACTTTCTGGGTGTACGAAGAAAAGGGATGGCCGTAGAGTGCGAGCGGCATAGGGAGAGGCTCCTGGAAAAAAGTTGGCCTGGCTACGGATGCAGCTTTTCATGCTGTTCCAGCATGTGCACGAATTTCGCAATGCGCGCGGCGCGTGTTTCCGCCTTTTTCGCAGTTTGTATCCGGAACAGCAGCGCGTAGCGATTGCGGGCATCGAGTGTCTGAAAGAAAGCAAGGGCGCGGGGACGGCGGTCCAGCGCGGACTGAAAATCGGCCGGCACGGTGGCCGTGCTGGCCGAATCGTAGGCGGCGTCCCAACGGCCATCGTGCTTTGCGCGCGCCATCTCGCTCAGCCCCGCCGGCTTCATCCGGCCGGCCTCGACCAGGGCAAGCGCCTTGGCTTTGTTGATCTTCGACCAGATGCTTTTGTTCGTGCGCCGGGTGAATTTCTGTCGCCAGAACTGCGCATCCTGCGCCTGTTTTTGTCCGTCGATCCAGCCAAAACACAGCGCGGCCTCGATGGCCTCGTCGTACGTCAGCGAGCGAGCATCGCTGCCTTTTCTTGCAAGTTTCAACCACACACCAGGCGATGTGGCGTGATGGTCTTCCAGCCAGGCAAACCAGTCGGCCTGCTGCGCGCAGTGGAGAATGGGCGGCGCTTGAGGTGATTTTGGTTTCATTTTCCTTTCGGGTATCGAACCGATGCGGTTCAAGCCTTCGCGCATTTGCCGACGGTATCCCAGGTGCGCGTGGTCACGTCGGTGCCGAACGTCTTCTCGATCAGCGTCATGAACACTGGGCCGCGCGGGTTCGGTACGTAAGCGGAGAATACTTCCCGGCCATGCATGGCAAGGATGCCTGCGCCGTCGAGCTCGATCGGGAGCGAGAGATTCGCTGTCGGAGGATCGCGCAGAAACGTGACCACGCGCTTGGCGTTCGTCGGCAGGTCGAAGACGGCGTAGGGGGTGGCCTCGATCAGCGCGTGCAGCGCATCGGTCGGGCGCACGATGGTGTGGAAGCTGCGGTCGAGGTGCGTTGCCATCGCCGCTTCGATCCTGCGTTCGAGCGCGGCTTCCGACGCGGCACGCGCGTCGAACGCGACGTTGCCGCTTGAGAGCACGGTTCTGACGCCGGTAAAGCCCGCCGCCTCGAAGCAGCGCTTCAACTCGGACATCCTGGCGTTCATCGGGCTCACGCCGCGAAGAAAGGCAAGGTAACGCGGCATGGAGGCTCCTTGATCCGCTTATGCGACGGACTTTGCCATGTTCGCTATCTCAGCCGCGCCAGCAGTCCCTTGCGACGGACGATGTTCTTGTAGTCCCACTGGATTTCCCGCGCTTTCGCGAGCCAGCGCTGCAAATCCTCTACACCGATGATGCATGCACTGCGAAGCCGGGTGCTGTTGCGCGCCGTCGAGGCGATGGTTCACGGTCGGCGTCTGACGCTGATGGACCTGGCCCGCGCATGGCCGGACGGAGCGGATTCGTGCGCTCACCCCCACCCCTCCCGCAGGGCGAGGGCGGTCATTCACTCCGCTGGCTGTGGCGGCGGCAAGATCTCGGGATCTTCATCACCCTCGCTGCGTTCGGCCTTGTGGCTTTCGCCCAGCACCAGATACACCGCCGGCACCACGAACAGGGTGAACAGGGTGCCGATGGAAAGACCGGTGAAGATCACCAGGCCCATGTCGTGGCGTCCGGCAGCGCCAGCGCCGCCGGCGAACACCAGCGGCACCACACCCAGCACCATGGCCAGGGTCGTCATCAGGATCGGGCGCAGGCGCACGGTCGCGGCTTCCTCGATCGCCTCGCGCTTGGACAGGCCGTGCTCGCGCTGCAGCTGGTTGGCGAACTCCACCATCAGGATGCCGTGTTTGCTGATCAGGCCGACCAGCGTGACCAGGCCGACCTCGGTGTAGATGTTGAGCGTGGACAGGCCGAGGTTGATGAACAGCAGCGCGCCGAAGGTCGCCATCGGCACCGCCACCAGGATCACCAGCGGGTCGCGGAAGCTCTCGAACTGCGCGGACAACGCCAGGAACACGATCACGATCGCGAACAGCAGCGTGAACAGGAAACCGCCGGATTCCTGCTGGAACTGGCGCGACTCGCCCGCATAATCGGCCGTGTAGCCGGTAGGCGCGACCTGCTTCAGCGTGTCCTGCATGAAGGCAAGCGCGCTGCCCAGCGATACGCCCGGCACGATCACGCCCGAGATCGTCGCCGAATTGAGCTGCTGGAAGTGGTTGATCGACTCCGGCACCGTCTGGTAGGTCAGGTGCGCAACGGTGGATGCCGGGATCATGCCGCCGGTCGGCGTCTTGATGTAGTAGTTCTCGAGCTGCGCGGGATTCAGGCGGTCGACCTGCGCGACCTGAGAGATCACGCGATAGGCGCGCCCCGAGATCGAGAAATAATTGACGTAGTTGCCGCCCAGCGCCGCCGACAGCGCCGCACCGACGCTCTGCTGGGTCAGGCCCAACGCCGCGACCTTGTCGCGGTCGAGCGTCACGGTTGCCTGCGGCTGGTCGATCTTGAGGTCGGAATCGACGAAGAAGAACATGCCTGAGGCCTGAGCCTTGGCCAGCACCTGCTGCGCCACGTCGTCGAGGTTCTGCAGCGGCTCGGTGGTCTTGATCACGAACTGCACCGGCATGCCGAACGCACCCGGCAACGACGGGAACTGGAACACCGCCATGCGCGCGCCGGCGATGCCGTCGAGCTTGGGCTGGATGGCTTGCTGGATCTCGGTCGCGCTGCGGCTGCGCTCGCCCCACGGCTTCAGCATGATGCCGGAGAATCCCGAGTTCACCGCACCCATGCCGGTGAACTGGAAGGTGTGGGTGTATTCGGGCAGCGACTTGGCGACGTCGAAAATCTGCCTGGTGTACAGGTCCATCTGGGTGATGGTGGCGTCGGGCGGACCCTGGGTCTGCGCCAGCACGATGCCCTGGTCTTCCTGCGGCGCCAACTCCGAACTGGCGGTCCTGAACAGGTACACGTTGCCGGCAAGGATCAGGGCGCCGAACACGATCGCGACCAGCCAGGTATCCAGCGAGGAATGCAACGTGCGCCGGTAGCGGTCGCGGACCCAGTTGGAAACCTTGTCGATGCGCTTGACGAAGGGTTTCCGGTGGTCGGATTCGCGCAGCACCTTCGAGCACAGCATCGGCGACAGCGTCAAGGCCACGATCGCCGAAATCACCACCGCGCCGGCGAGGGTGAAGGCGAACTCGGTGAACAGCGCGCCGGTCAGTCCACCCTGGAAACCGACCGGCACGTACACCGCGATCAGCACGATGGTCATCGCGATGATCGGCGAGGCCAGTTCGCGCGCCGCCAGCAGCGCCGCCTTGAACGGCGAGTGCGCGTCCTTCATGTGGCGGTCGACGTTCTCGACCACGATGATCGCGTCGTCCACCACCAGGCCGATCGCCAGCACCAGCGCCAGCAGGGTCAGCAGGTTGATCGAATAGCCCAGGATCAGCATCACCACGAACGCGCCGATCAGCGACAGCGGCATCGCCAGCACCGGGATCAGCACCGAACGCAGGGTGCCGAGGAACAGGAAAATCACCACGGTGACGATGATCAGGGTCTCGGCGAGGGTCTTCACCACCTCGTCGATCGAGGCGCGAATGAAGTCGGTGCCGTCGTAGGCGATGCGGCCGCTGAGCCCGGTCGGCAGTTGCGACTGGATCTGCGGAAACAACCTGCGCACCCGCCCGATCACGTCCAGCACGTTGGCGTCCGGCGCGGCCTTGATGCCGATCGCGACCGTTGGCTGGCCGTCGAAGGAGAAGTCGGTGTTGTAGCTCTCGGCGCCCAGGGTGACGTCGGCGACATCCCGCAGGCGCACGATGTCGGCGCCATCGGCCTTCACCACCAGGTTCTTGAACTCGTCGACCGTGTGCAGGTCGGTGGCAGCGGTCAGGTTGACGCTGACCATCTGGCCCTTGGTGGTGCCGATCGCCGAGAGGAAATTGTTGGCCGCCAGCGCCTGGTTGACGTCGGTCGCGGTGACGCCGTGCGCGGCCATCTTGACCGGATCCAGCCACGCGCGCAGCGCGAAGGTTCGCGCGCCGATGATCTCGGCGCTCTGCACGCCCTCGACCGCGCTCAGCTGTGGCTGCACCACGCGGGTCAGGTAGTCGGTGATCTTGTTGGAAGGCAGTGTCTTCGACGAGAAACCGAGATACATCGAGGCGACCTGCTCGCCGGTCTGCAGCGTGATCACGGGCTGCTGCGCCTGTTGCGGCAGCTGGTTCTTCACCGAGTTGACCAGTGCCGAGATTTCGGTGAGCGCCTTGTTGCCATCGTAGTTCAGGCGCAGCGTCGCCGTGATCAGCGACACGCCCGGCGTCGACGACGAGGTCATGTAATCAATGCCCTGCGCCTGCGCGATGGCCTGCTCCAGCGGCTGGGTGATGAAGCCCGCCATGGTCTGCGCATTGGCGCCGTAGTAGACCGTCTGCACCACGATGGTGGCGCTTTCCGTCTTCGGATACTGGCGGATCGGCAGGGACGTCACCGCGCGCAGCCCCAGCACCAGGATCAGCAGGCTGACCGTGGCGGCGAGGACCGGGCGCTTGATGAAAAGATCGGTGAATTTCATGTCGGCAATCTGCGCATAGGGTTTGTGGTGTGTGGCAGGAGCCGGCTGGCCGGCGACCACTGCATCAATCGCGCGCAAGCGCGCTCCTACTGCTCCACCGGATGCGGATTCGGGTCGAAGGCCGGCTGCACCTTGTTGTTGATGTCCACCGGGGTGTCGTTCCTGAGTTTCAACTGGCCGCTGGTGACGATGACATCGCCCTGCTTGATGCCCGACAGGATCGCGACCTGGTCGCCACGGCGCGGACCCAGCGTGACCACCGCCAGGGTCGCGTAGTGCGACGGGCCGTGCTCGCCTTTGGCCGCATCCGAAGGCGCAGGTGCCTTCGCCTTGACCGGATTGCCGTTGGCATCGCGCTCGGGCGGCGTGCCTTCGTGGACCACGAACACGGTGTCGCCGTATGGCGCGTACGCGACCGCGGTCTGCGGCAGCGTCAAATAACGTTGCGTAGCGCCCGCGTTCGCCGCGATCCTGGCGAACATGCCGGGCACCAGCAGTTTGTCCGGATTGGCCACGATCGCCTCGGCCGCAGCGTTGCGGGTGGAGAGATCGACCTTGGGCGCAGTCGCCGAAACCTTGCCGTTGAACGTCTTGTCCTTGAAGGCATCCACACTGACCTCGACCTTGCCGCCGACCTTCAGCGTGTCCAGCGAGGACTGCGGCACGGTGAAGTCGACGTACACCGGATCGAGCTGTTGCAGCGTCACGACCGCGGTGCCGACCTTGATGTAGTCGCCGGGATTCACGGTGATGATGCCGATGCGGCCGGAAAACGGCGCGCGCAGGGTCTTCTTGTCGACCAGCGCCTGTTGCGCGGCGACGTTGGCCTGCGCACCTTTCAGGTTGGCCATGTCGGTGTCGTACTGGGCCTTGCTGATCGCCTGCACCGCCAGCTGTTGCCGGGCGCGCCCGGCGGTCAGCTTCGCCAGCTGCGCGGTGGCCTGCAGCGAGGCGAGCTTGCCGCGATCGTCGGCATCCACCAGCCTGACCAGCACCTGGCCTTTGTCCACGTCGGCGCCGGATTTCACGTCCACGCTCTCGACCAGACCGGCGACGTCGAAGGCGAGGTCCGCGCCGTGCACGGCGCGCACGTCGCCGACCGCCTCGACGTGCGGTTGCCACGCCTGGTACTCGGCAATCATGGTGCTGACGGTCTGCGGCGGGTTGGCCATGGACACCATGAATTTGCCCATCATGATGCCCTTGAAGGTGTTGAAGCCGATCAGCAGCGCGAACAGGATCAGCACCGCCAGGATCACGATGATCAGGCGCTTGCGCTGCCTGGGCCGGGCGGAGATTGCGTATGCGTTCATGGGGTCATCTCTTTTGCGATCGTCCCTGATCGCGGCGACCAGGGAACATGTCGTTGGCTGAAACCAGGGGCTACTTTTTCGTTGAAACCACGGCCTTGCCGTCCTGCCAAGCCGCCACCCAGCGCGGCATACAACGCGGCGGTGTCGGCAAGACGCGCGCTGCGCGCGGCGATCGCGGCGATGCGGGCCTGCTGGTACTGGCGCTCGGCGGACAGCAATGTCAGGTAATCGACGGCGCCGACCCGGTACTGGGCGCGGCTCAGCGACAGCAGCTTTTCGGCATCCCGCTCGGCGCTGGCCTGCGCCCGCAGCGACTGCGCGTCGTATTCGAGCGCCTGCAGGGTGTCGGCGACGTTCTGGAACGCCAGCAGCACGGTCTGCTGCCAGTCGGCCAGCGCCGCCTGCATGCCGGCCCGCGAAGCGCGTTGCTTGTGCAGCAGCTCGCCGCCGTGGAACAACGGTTGCAGCAGGTTCAGTCCGATCGACCACGCACCGCTGCCGGCGGAAAACAGATCGCCCGCATGCAGCGCGGCGGAGCCGCCACTGCCGGACAGAGTGATCTGCGGCAGCATGTTCGCGATCGCGACGCCGACCTCGGCGGTCGCCGCGTGCAGCGACGCCGAGGCCGCGCGGATGTCCGGACGCTGCGCGACCATGGCCGAGGGCAGGCTGACCGGAATGTCGGTGGGAAGGGTCACTTGTGCCAGCGTCAGCGTTTGCAGCTTCAGTTGCGCCGGTGTGACGCCGAGATAAGTCGCGAGCTGGTTCCGGGTTGCCGCGAGCCGTTGTTCCAGCGGCGGCAGCGTCGCCATGGTCGCGGACAACTGCGCGCGCACTGCCAGCGTGTCGGACAGCGACTTGGCGCCGATCGCCTGCTGCTTGCGGGTAATGTCGAGTTGTTTCTCGAGCGAGTCGAGGATGTCGCGGGTCGCCTGGATCTGCTCGCTCAGCGAGGCTTCTTGCAGCGATGCGGTGACCACGTTCGCCGCCAGCGTCAGGTAGGTCGCGTCGAGCAGGGCGCGCTGATAGTCGGCCTGGGCCTTTTGCGCTTCGATGCCGCGGCGCACGCCGCCGAACAAGTCGAACGTGTAGCTCACGTTCACCGAGGCGTTGTAGACGGTCAACGGCGGAAACTGGAAAGCGTCGCCGAACGACGCCCCGGATTGTTTCTGCCGTGTCACGCCCGCTTTCGCGTCCAGCGCCGGGAACAACGTACCGTCCGCGGCCCTGGCGTTTTCCTCGGCCTGCTTGAGCGAGGCCTCGGCGGCAGCGATGCTCGGGCTGTGCCGGAACGCCTGTTGCACGCGGCGATCCAGTTCGGCATTGCCGAACGTCGACCACCAGTGCCGCGGCACCGATTCGCCTTGCAGGAAGCGCTGCGCATCGCCGCCGGCGGTGTTGGTCGCAACCGTCGATTTCGGCAGCGGCGCCGTCGTGTAACGCTCGACGTGCGGCGTGGCCGGCTCGCGGAAATTCGGTCCGACGGCGCAGCCGGCCAGCGCAAGCGCAGTCATCGCCACCGCGGCCCGCCGGATGGCGGTCTCCAATTGGATCATGGGATACGTCATTTTTCGGCTTCCGGCAGATGGGTGTCGATCTCGCGGGCGAGCAGTTCGCATACCTGCCGATGATCGGGCGCGTGGTGTTCGTTGTAACTCCGGATGTCGGGATGCATCGTGTTCCTCCTTCACTGGAATCGACCGCGCCGTCTGCAACACAGCGCCAGACAGCAACACAGGCATGACTAGGGTTTGTCCTGATCGGCATCCCTGGGTGCGCAGAACGCCTTGCTGTAATACCCCGACGGGTCGAAACAGCACACCCGCCGCTTGCCGGATGCCAGCATCTCGCAGGCATTCGCGATGCGCTGCGCGCGGGTTTTGGCCTGCTTGGCCGAGGTGACCCAGTGGATCCAGTCGACGCGCGCGATCGTTGTGGTTTGCGCCCAGACGGCCCGCGCTGCGGGCGCTGCATCCAGCGCGGCTTGCAAATCCGGCGGGATCGCGGGCTCCGGTTCCTGTTCGACCGGACTGATCTCGAACGTGGCGATTTCGCCATAGTTCGTGCCGGTCGCTGCGAGCAATGCCGGGCTGATTTTCAGCCAGTGACTTTGCTCGCCGTCCGGCTCCAGCGTGGCCTGAAATGGGTGGCCGTTGAGGCTGCCCATGATCGTCGTGCGGCCGCGTCTGGGCAGTGTGGCGCTCACCGCTTTTGGCAGCACCACGAATGCCCAGGCGCCATCGTTGTCCGGCTGCTCCGGACGAAGCAGTTTTGCCGTGAACCTGGATTTTGTGTTGCCTGGTGTCATGTCTCATCCAGGCGTCAACGCGAATCTTGTCCGAGCCGAGCGCCTGGCGCGACGGTCGCCGGTTGGCCTGTGGCCGGGTCGGGACGGGGTGGCAAGGGCACATCGAACCCCAGCGCGCGGGTCGGGGCGTCATCGGCAACCGCGCGCACTTCAACGCAGCCGAAGCGCGCGCCGGGGATGTCGGCGGCAATCGCCATGGCGGCGTTCAAATCCGCCGCCTCGATCAGGTAATAGCCGCCGAGCATTTCCTTGGTTTCGGCAAACGGGCCGTCGGTGATTTGCAGCTTGCCGTCGCGCACGCGCAGTGTCTTCGCCGTTTCGGGCGGCAGCAGGCGGTTGGCGCTGACGAACTGGCCGCTGGCCCGGATGCGCGCGGTGAATACGGCGTAGTCCTGAAACAGCGCGGCGGCGTCGGCCTCGCTCAGGTGTTCCATCATCGTTTCGGCGCTGATCAGGCAGATGAATTTCATGCTTGCTCCCGGGGTGTGGAGGCGGCGCGCTCACGCTGCGGATCGAGCGCCTCTTTGACCAGTGTCCAGGCTCACCACCCGCGCGAATCCGCCGAAAACCAGGCGCTGCATGTCGAACGGCATCTGCGCACCTTCCGGCGGCTGCATGCGCTCGTCCTGCTTCATTCGTTCCGCCGCGGCGTCGCAAACGGCGCGCGACGGCCACTCGATGAAAGCGAACACGATCGCCTCGTCCGGCTCGGCCTTCACGGCGCGGCGGAAATCGGTCACCTTGCCATTGGGCACATCGTCGCCCCAGGCTTCGACCAAGCGCAGCGCGCCGTAGTCCCTGAACATCGCCCAGGCCTCTTCGGCCAACTTGCGGTAATCCTCGCGCCTGGCCATCGGCACCGGGACGATGAAGCCCTGGACGTAGCTGTCGCTGGTCTCCTCACCGCGCTCGACGATCGGCTCGAAGCCGCCGTAGATGAGCCGCTTGCCGTCGAACGGCATCGGGTTCTGCGCCGGGTCGAGGCGCGCGTCGGTCTGGCTCAGTTCCTGCATCCGACCCATCACCTTGTCGCGAGCGGCCTTGCCGGGCCACTCGATCCACGAGAACACGACCGTCTCGTCGTGCCTGGCCGCGACTGCGCCCTGGAAGTCCGTGGTCTTGCCCTTGGGCACGTCGGCGCCCCAGCACTCGACCACCCGCGTCGCGCCGTACTCCATCATGGCGCCACCGGTCGTACTGGCGTGGTCGATGAACGTCTGCTTGTTCGCGGTCGGCACCGCGAGCACGAAACCGTCGATGTAAGGCATGAGGTTCTCCCTTGTGTCGAGAGTGGATTCAGCCGCGGCGCGCGGCCTCGATCGCCGCGATGTCGATCTTGCGCATCGTCATCATCGCCTCGAAGGTGCGCTTGGCCACGGCCGGGTCGGGGTCGGTATAGCCTTCGATGAGGACGCGCGGGGTGATCTGCCAGGACAGGCCCCAGCGGTCCTTGCACCAGCCGCACGCGCTTTCCTCGCCGCCGTTGCCGACGATCGCGTGCCACAGGCGGTCGGTCTCGGCCTGGTCGTCGGTGGCGATCACGAAGGAAAACGCTTCGCTGTGCTTGAACTCCGGGCCGCCGTTCAGTCCCAGGCACGGAATGCCGCACACGGTGAATTCCACCGTCAGCACGTCGCCCTGTTTGCCGGCGGGATAGTCGCCCGGTGCGCGGTGGACGGCGGTCACCGCGCTGTCGGGAAAGGTCGCGGCGTAGAAGCGCGCGGCGTCTTCGGCGTCTTTATCGAACCAGAGACAGATGGTGTTGCGGGCGATGGGGCTCATGCGGGTTCTCCTTCAGTGCGCGGACGCGGCGCGTTGCAGCCGCAGGTGGGTGGCGCGTTCGCCGGGAATCGATTCGGTGCAGGCATAGCCCAGCGCGGGCAGGTCGAGGCCGGCGAACAGCGCCTCGCCCTGTCCCAGCAACACCGGGCTGAGGGCAAGATGCAGTTCGTCCACCAGCCCGGCCTGCAGGTATTGCCGCACCGTGGCCACGCCGCCGCCCAGGCGCACGTCCAGCCCAGCGGCGGCGGCCCGCGCCTGTTCCAGCGCGGCGTGGATGCCGCCGGTGACGAAGTGGAAGGTGGTGCTGCCCTGCATGGCCAGCGGGGCGCGGGCGTGATGGGTGAGCACGAACACGGGTGTGTGGTACGGCGGCTCTTCGCCCCACCAGCCGCGCCAGGCTTCGTCCGGCCACGGCCCGCGCACGGGGCCGAACATGTTGCGGCCGAGGATCCAGGCGCCGATGTGGTCGAAACCCTGGGCCGCCATGCGGTGATCGACGCCGGTTTCGCCTCCGGGCTGGCCGTGCATTTGTCGCCACGCCTGCGTGGGGAAGAACCACTGCATCAGTTCCGGCCCGCGCACACCCAACGGGTTGTGCACGTCCTGCCGCGGCCCGGCAGAAAAGCCGTCGAGTGAGACGCCGAAGTTGCACACGCGCAAGCGGGACATGGTGCGATCCTCCATCAATGCTGCGGCGGGCCGGCGTCGGCCTCGACCAGCAGCGCCAGCAGTTGCAGCGACTCCTGCCAGCCGAGGTAGCAGGCTTCGAGCGGGATGGCCGCCGGGATGCCCGCCTGCACCACCTGCAGTTCGGTGCCGCAGAACACGGCGCGCAAAGTGATGGTGGTCTCCATCACGCCAGGCAGATTCGGATCGTCGAATGCATCCGTATGGCGGATGCGCGCGTTGGGCGCCAGCTCCAGATACTCGCCGCCGAAGGCATGGCTCTGGCCCGTGCCGAATTGGGTGAAGACCATGCGGTAGCGACCGCCGACGCGCGCGTCGAGTTCGAGCACCTTGCCCGTGAAGCCGTGCGGCGGCAGCCATTTGGCGAGGGCCTCGGCATCGAGAAAGGCGCGGTAGACGCGCCCGGGCGGGGCGCGCAGCACGCGGTGCAGTTGTACGGTTTGCGGGGTCATGGGGCTTGCTCCCAGGGGTGTTGCGGGCAGTCGGCTGGGCTCAGAGCCTGTGAAAAATTCCGCGTCGTGCGGAATTTTCATCGGCGCGTCCGGCCATCCATGGCCGGGCTGAGAGGCTGAAAAATCACAGCCTCTCAGCCCTCGTAGCAGGGCGCGCACTCGCGCACTTCCACGCTGGCGAAGCGCGCCGCGGGGCAGCGCTGCGCCAGCGCCAGCGCTTCGTCGCGGCTGACGCAGTCCACCAGGAAAAAGCCGCCGAGCATTTCCTTGGATTCGGTGAACGGGCCGTCGCGCAGCACCGGTTTGGCGTGCTGTACCTGCACGCGCACGCCGTGGCGGTCGGGCCGCAGCGATTCGCTGGCCAGCCGCTTGCCGCCCAGGCTCTCGCCAAAGGCCACCATCTCGGCGTAGCGCGCGTGGGCCTCGACGTCACTGCACGCCTCGCGCTGGCCGCGCGGTTCGAGGATCAGCAGCAGATAAGGCATGGCCTGGCTCCGGGGCGGGGAGGATGTTGTGACCGCTCAGCGCATGGCGGCGGCGGCCGCGGCGCGGATCTGCTCGGGGCTCAGGTCGCGCACGTGAGTGGCCACCGACCAGCGATGACCGAAGGGGTCTTGCAGCTGGCCGTAGCGGTCGCCCCAGAACATGTCGGCCAGCGGCATGGTGACCGTGGCGCCGGCAGCGACCGCACGCGCGAACACGGCATCGGCGTCCTCGACCTGCAGGTGGAGGGTGACGGGCGAGCCCTTCAGCGCCTGCGGCCCGAGCGCGCCCATGGCCGGCATCTCGTCGACCAGGAACAGTTGCGAGTCGCCGATCTGCACGCAGGCGTGGATCAGCTTGCCATCGGGCGCGGGCAGGCGGAACCGCTCGATGGCGCCGAAGGCGCGGTTGTAGAAGTCGATGGCCTGCGCGGCGTCGCGGCAGACCAGGTGCGGGGTGAGGCTGTGCATGCCGTCGGGAATGGCCTGGACCTTGCTCATGGTCTTCTCTCCTCGGGTGGGTTGCGGACGCCGCGCGGCGCCCTGTGGAGACGACGCGCCGGGGCGGGAGAAATCGACACGCGCGCCGGAATCATTTCCCCGCGTCCAGCGCGCGAAAGCGCTCGAGCTCGGCGGAAGGCGCGAAGTCGTCCAGTTCGAACAGCTCGCGCACCTCGATCTCGGCCGGCTGATCGGCGCCGACCGGGTTGGGAAAGCGCCGCGCCCATTCCAGCGCCTCGGCGCGCGAGGCCACCTGGATCAGGGTGTAACCGGCGATCAGCTCCTTGGTCTCGGTGAACGGCCCGTCGATGACGGTGCGGCGCGCGCCGTCATGGCGCACGCGCCAGCCCGCGCGGCTGGGCTTGAGGCCGTTGGCGTCGAGCAGCACGCCGGCGCGGGCCAGTTCCTCGTGGTAGGCGGCCATTTGGGCGAAGACGGCAGGATCGGGCTGGAAATCGATCCCGGACTCGGCTTCGAATGCGGGGGTGGACTTGACGAGGATCATGTAGCGCATGGACATCTCCCGGCTTCGGGGCGCGCAGGATGCGGCCCCGATACTACGACGCGCACAGCCGCCCGGAATCGACAGCGCCCGGGTCGGCCGCCCGGGTCGGCCGCCATGCACCTGAGCCGGGCAGCGTGACGATCGGCATGCGGTGCGAGGACGGGGTCCCGAATAGAATCGGGCTCCGTCCCGCTGTGGTCCCGGCATGCAACCGCGATCGAACACGTCCGCCCTCGGCCCGCTGCCCGCGCTGATCTTCTCCTCGCGCTGGCTGCAGCTGCCGCTGTATCTCGGCCTGATCGTCGCGCAGGGCATCTACGTGGTGCAGTTCCTGCGCGAACTGTGGCATCTGATCGACACCACGCTGCTCAGCGGCGGCGCGGCCGGCAGTCCCTACTCCGCCGAAACCGCGATCATGCTGACCGTGCTCGGCCTGATCGACGTGGTGATGATCTCCAATCTGCTGGTGATGGTGATCGTCGGCGGCTACGAGACCTTCGTCTCGCGGCTGCGGCTGGAGGGTCATCCCGACCAGCCGGAGTGGCTCAACCACGTCAACGCCACGGTGCTCAAGGTCAAGCTGGCCACCGCCATCATCGGCATCTCCTCGATCCACCTGCTGGCGACCTTCATCAAGGCCAGCGAGCTCAGCGACCGCGTGATCCTCTGGCAGCTGCTGCTGCACCTGACCTTCGTGGTCTCGGCGGTGGCCATCGCCCTGATCGACCGCATCATGCAGCCGGGCGCGCGCGCGGTATCAGTGCATACTGCCTGACCTTCACTGCACGAGAATCACCGCTATGCGCATGGCCATGATCGTGGTAGGTCTGCTGGTCGCCCTGGGCGGCCTTTGGGTCGTTTTCGGCAACGGCAGTTATCAGAGCACGGAGACCGCGGCCAAGGTCGGACCGCTCACGCTGCAGACCACCAGCGACAAGACGATTCCGGTACCGATCGGCTACGGCCTGATCGTGGTCGGCGGCGTCCTGCTCGCCGTCGGCGCGCTGCGCAAGCGCTGAGCGCCGGGGCCTTCGGGCTCGCTGCTGCACCCTCGTCATCAGCACAGACCCTTCGCTGCGCTCGGGGTGACACCCAGAATGCTGTCCTCCTGAGGGCGCAGCCCGAAGGATCGGGACGGCGACCGGCGCAGGGTGAGCAGGCCGTCGGCACCCTGTATCCATGCGTCAGTGTCCCCGGCCACGCCATCCCTGGCGCGGTGTACTTGGGTGCGAAGGCACCACCCTCACCCTTCGCGGCGTTCGGGATGGCAGCAACGCGGGCACGGCACCGGGACGGCGAGCGCGGCCGGGCGACTACAATTGCGGGATGGATGTCTCGCACCTGCTCGACGCGCTCAATCCGGCCCAGCGCGAGGCCGTCAGCGCGCCGCCCGGCCCGTTGCTGGTGCTGGCCGGCGCCGGCTCCGGCAAGACCCGCGTGCTCACCCACCGCATCGCCTGGCTGACCGAGGTCGAGCGCGTGCCGCCGTGGGCGATCCTGGCGGTGACCTTCACCAACAAGGCCGCCGGCGAGATGCGCGGACGGCTCGACAGTCTGCTGCCGCGCGGGCTGTCGGGCCTGACCGTCGGCACCTTCCACGGCATCGCCCATCGCCTGCTGCGCCGGCACTGGCGCGAGGCGCGGCTGCCGGAGACGTTCCAGATCCTCGACGCCGACGACCAGCAGCGCCTGGTCAAGCGCGTGATCGCCGGACTCGGCCTCGACGAGGCACGCTTCCCGCCGCGCCAGGCGGCGTGGACCATCAACGGCTGGAAGGACGAGGGCCGGCGCCCGGCGACGATCGAGCACCGCGACCATCCGGCCACGCGCACGCTGGTGGACATCTACGGCGCCTACGAGGACGCCTGCCGGCGCGCCGGCCTGGTCGATTTCGCCGAACTGCTGCTGCGCGCGCACGAGCTGATGCTCGGCGACGCCGCGCTGCTGGCGCACTACCGCGAACGCTGGCGCCACCTGCTGATCGACGAGTTCCAGGACACCAACGCGCTGCAGTACGCCTGGGTGCGCGTACTCGCGGGCCAGACCGGCAGCGTGTTCGTGGTCGGCGACGACGATCAGGCGATCTACGGCTGGCGCGGCGCACGGGTCGAGAATGTGCAGCACTTCCTGCGCGACTTCCCCGGCGCGCGCACGCTCAAGCTGGAGCAGAACTACCGCTCCAGCGCGATCATTCTCGAGGCCGCGAACGCGGTCATCGCGCGCAACGACGGCCGCCTGGGCAAGCAGCTGTGGACCGCCGGCGCGCCCGGCGAGCGCATCGCCCTGTACACCGCCTACAACGAGCAGGACGAGGCGCGCTTCGTGATCGAGCGCATCCGCGAGTCGGCGGACGCCGGCGCCAACCTGCGCGATCACGCGATCCTGTACCGCTCCAACGCGCAGTCGCGCACCTTCGAGGAGCAGCTGGTCCAGCGCGGCATGCCCTATCGCGTCTACGGCGGCCAGCGCTTCTTCGAGCGCGCCGAGATCAAGGACGCGCTGGCCTACCTGCGCCTGACCGCCAACCGCCACGACGACGCCGCCTTCGAGCGCGCGGTCAACACGCCGCCGCGCGGCATCGGCGAGCGCACCCTCGACACGCTGCGCCGGCGCGCGCGCGCCAGTGATGTGTCGCTGTGGGAAGCGACGTTGGCCGAGCTGACGGCGGCCGATCTGGCCGGGCGCGCGAAGCATGCGCTGAAGGCGTTTCTGATGCTGATCGATGGACTTCAGGCATCGGGACCCGGCTCTTCAGGTTCCGGCCTTTCGCTCCCCGAACAGGTCGAGCACGCGTTCACCGTCAGCGGACTGCGCGCGTTCTACGAGAAGGACAGTCGCGGCAACGCCGAATCGCGGGTGGAAAACCTCGACGAGCTGGTCAACGTCGCCGCCCGCTTCGAGCGCACCCCCGACGACCTCGAGGCGGGCCTCGGCGAGCTGGCGGCCTTCCTCGCCCACGCCGCGCTGGAAGCCGGCGAGGCGCAGGGCCAGCACGGAGACGACTGCGTCCAGCTGATGACGCTGCACTCGGCCAAGGGCCTGGAGTTTCCGGTGGTGTTCCTGGTCGGCCTCGAGGAAGGCCTGTTTCCCAGCCAGCGCTCCGCCGAAGAGGAAGGCCGGCTCGAGGAGGAGCGCCGGCTGGCCTACGTCGGCATCACCCGCGCCGAGCGCCGGCTGGTGCTGACCTGTGCCGAATCGCGGCGCCTGCACGGCGCGGAAATGCTGGCGCGGCCGTCGCGCTTTCTGGGCGAGATCCCGGCCGCGCTGATCGACGAGGTGCGGCCGCGCGTGCAGGTCAGCCGGCCCTTCCATGCCGGCCGGCCGGCCGCCGCATCGTCGCCGCTCGAGGAGGAGCGCCCGCTGCGGCTGGGCCAGCGCGTGCGTCACCCCAGCTTCGGCGAGGGCGTGGTGGTCAGCGCCGAGGGTTCCGGCGCGCACACGCGCGTGCAGGTCAACTTCGCCGACGCCGGCGCCAAGTGGCTGGTGCTGGCTTACGCCAACCTCGCGGCGCTGTGAGCGCTGCGGCGCGGCCGACCCGCAGCACCGATGCGGTGCCGGGCCGCCGGGCGCCGACCCGGGCCTAGGCCGGGGCCAGCCCCGCGGCCACGCGAACGCTGCGGCGCCAGGTCCGCGCGCGGACACCGCGCGCGAACACCGCGGCGACCAGGTCACGCGGGCGCGCGCCCTTGCCGAGATAGTCGTCGCCGAGCACGCTCAGCAACCCGCCGCGCGAGGATGCATCGACGTTGCCGGAGAAAAACAGGATCTGCGTGCCGCCGCCGTCGGGCCGCGCGCGGATGCGGTCGCAGACGTCCACGCCGTCGCAGCCCGGCATCATGAAATCGAGCACCACGACGTCGGGGCGAAGCTTGTCGAGCTGGGCGATCGCCATGTCGGCGTCGATGAAGGCATGGCAGTCGATGCCCGCGGACTCGAGGATCTTCTTGACGCAGAACGAGGTGCCGAAGTCGTCATCGACGATCATCACCCGGATCGGTTCGTCAGCGAGCAGGTCGCTGCCGGTGGCGAGGTCGGCGGCAATCGCCGCGACGTCGCCGCCATGATCGTCGATGAACGCCATGCCGAAGGCCAGCATATCGACGCGGCGCTCGCGATCGGCCTGCGGGGTCAGCGCGAACAGCGGCACCGACTGCGTGCGGCAGGCGTCGCGCCAACGCGAGGCGAGCGGTGTCAGCTCGGACTCGCTGCGGCAATCGAGCAGGGCGCCATCGAGGCCCCTGCATCCGTGACCGGGAGCGACGGGATCATCGGCGCGTTGCACCAGGGTGATGCCATGGCTGCGCAGCGCGGCGTCCAGGCGCGCGCCGAGCGCGGCATCGGCGGACACGAACGCGAAGGTCCGGGCGCACGACCCCGCGATCGCGGGCGCCACCGACGCGCTCGGCAACAGGGCCACCAGGCCCTCGTCAAAGAACTGCTCGACCACGTCGGTATGCATGTCCGTCCTCATCGCCGTACCGCGCGGCCGCGGCCGCACCGGTTGCGCGTTGCCATCGCGTGCGGCGCCATCGCCGCCCCGAGGTGGCGCCAGTCTGGGCAAGGCGCGCCGGCGCAACCGTGAGCGCTCTCACGCGGGCGCGCCCGCAGTGTCAACGAATGTCACGCCGCCGCGGGCCCGGCGACCAGGCTCAGCGCGACGCGGGCGACCCGCCGGGCAGCCGCGGCACGCCCAGTTCGCTGCGCTCCTCGACCGCGATCGGCCGCGTGTCCATGCGCCCGCCGCGGCCCGCCAGGGCATCGGTGCCCTCCCCGCGCGCCAGCCGCAGGGCATTGCGGTAGCAGGTGGCGGCACGCGCGACGTCGCCCTGCCCGCCGTGCGCATCGCCGAGCGACTCCCAGGCCAGGCTCGAGGGCTCCAGTGCCACCGCCCGCTCCAGCCAGTCGCGCGCCGGCGACCACTGCTGCCGGCGCACCGCCATGCGCCCCAGCGCGATCAGCAGCGCGGCATCGTTGGGGTGTGCCTCCAGCCATTGCTCGGCGCGACGGCGACGCGCGTCGAGCGTGCCGTCATCGAGGTCGGCATAGGCCAGTACCAGCTCCGGCGACCAGTCGCCGGCCAGCGCCGTCTCGATCTCGTCCTGCGCCGCGAGCCCGGCGCCACAGGCAGCGGCCCGGCGCGCGTAGGCCGCCACCACGCCGGGGACATGGCGCTGACCGCGCGCGAGGCCGGCCCACAGTGCATTCAGCGCCGCCGCGCCCGAGGCATCCTCCAGCGCCGCCGCCAGCACCCGCGCCTCGAACGCGCCATAGGCGCGCGGACTGAGCGCGCCGCTGGCACGCAGAGGATCCAGCGCGGCACGGGCGCGATCGATGCGACCGGCGGCGAGCGCGGCCTCGGCCAGCTCCAGCCAGCCGGCCGGCGCCAGGCGCTGGGTCTCGGCCTCCGGCACCAGCAGCGCCAACGCCTCCTGGGCCCGACCCTCGCGCCGCAGCACGCGGGCGCGCAGCACGCGCGCCGCGCGCGGCGCATGCTGGGTGGCCTCGTCCAGCGCCTCCAGCGCGCGCTCGGGTTCGCCGCGGCGCCAGGCGGCCTCGGCCTCGACCAGCAACGCGACCGCGCGCAGCGGCGGATAGCGCGCGGCGCGCGCCAGCGCGCGCTCGGCCTCGCCATGGCGACCCTCGATCAGGGCGATCAGGCCCTCCGAGAAACGCTTGCGGCTGATCCGCCGATGGCGTCGCGACAGCGCGCCGAACGGCCAGCGCAGCGTGCGCCACAGCACGCTCAGCAGCGCCCAGCCCAGCAGCACCAGCGCGGCGCCGGCGATCACCGTGGTCTCGAGCTGCCAGCCGCGCCAGCGCAGCAGCACGTAGCCCGGATCGCTGGCCAGCCAGTGCCAGCCCAGCGCCGCAGCCAGCGCCAGCAGCAGCAACAGCAGCAGCCAGCGCCAGGCGTTCATCGCGCACGACCCTTGGCCGGAACCGTCGCCGGCACAACCGGCTTGAGTGCATGGGTCGCGCGCAGATTGCGCAGCTGCGCCAGCGCGGCGTCGAGATCGGGCGCGGCGGCGGGCTGCGGTTGCGCGAGCAGTCGGGCCAGATCCGCCGTCGCGGCCCGCACGTCGTCGGCGGCGGGATCGAAGCGCAGCACGAGCAGGGTGCGCGCGTCCTGCAGCGCGGCGTGGAAGCCGGCGCGGTCCCACGCCAGCAGCGCCGACTGCGCCTGCGCCAGATCCAGCATCAGCAGCTCGCGCGCGAGACCGGCGCTGGCGGCGGCGAGCGGCGCGTGTGCGCTGCGCTGGATGCGGACCAGACCCGACAAGGCGGCGCCGATGCGCGCCAGCACGCCCTGCGGCGATGCGGTCGACGCGCGATCATCGCGACGAATCGGCAGCAGCGGCACCTGCGCGCGCAGACGCCCGAGCGTCGCCAGATCCGCGGTGCGCGCCGGCAATTGCGCCGCCAGCAGCGCCTGCCGCTGCGCCTCGACGGTCGGCGCGAGTTCGGCATAGGCGGGATCGCTGACCGCCGCCAGCACCTGCCCCGCCAGCGTGGTCGCCTGCAGGGCGCCGGCCGCGTCATGAAACAGCAGGTAGCGCTCCTGGGCCATGCGCAGCAGCATCTCGACCTCATCGAGACGCAGCGCATCGGCAACGGCGAAGTGCTGCTCGGAGAGGCTGGCGACGGCGCCCTCGAGGGTGCGTGTGCGCAGGTCCAGCCCGAACAGCTGCTCGCGCAGTGCGCGATTGGTGGTGTCGGCATCCTGCAGGCGTTGGCGCAGGCCGGCGCGCTCCTGCTGCAGGCTGGCAAGGGCGTCCTCGAGCGTCGCGACGCGACCGGACAGCGCGCCCACCCCCGCCTGGGTCACGGCGCCGGCGCGGTGGTCCTGCCAGACGCGCCAGACCAGCGCGGCAAACAGCGCGGCAAGCGCTACGCAGACGAACAGCAGCAGCCGGATGCGCACGCCGCCGCGGGCACGCGACGCCTTGCCTGCAGCGCCATCGGGATCGGGATCGTTCATGCGTGAATGCTAGTGTCCCTCCCGGCAAATAGCCACGTGCAACAGGCCCGGTCGCGGCTCATTGCCGCGCATGCGCGGCGATGACGGCGGACAGCAGATCGGGCGCCAGCGCGGAGGCCGCCACGTGCACGCGCAGCAAGCCGGCCGCACGCGCCGCCGCCGCCAGGCGCTCGCTGCTGACAATCGCGGTGGCGCGCCGCAGGCGCGCCCACGCCGGCGCGGGCAGTGCGGCGCGCAGATGATTCAGCGCCTCGCTGCTCGACAGCAGCAGGTACAGCGGATCGCGCGCGGCGGCGAGCGGGGCCAGGTGGCGCGTATCGAGCCGCGCCGGCAGGCGTCGATACACCGTGACCTCGCGCAGCGTGGCGCCCCGCGCGCGCAGCTGCCGCTGCAGCAGGCCGCGACCGCCGGCGGCGCCGACGACGGCGATCATGCGACCGCGCGGCGCATCCAGCGGCGCCAGCCCCAGCAGGCCTTCGCTGTCCTGGCGCCGCGGCACGCCGGCATCCGGGACGCCGTGGCGCAGCAAGGCACGCGCGGTGGCCTGACCGACCGCCAGCACGCGCGTCGCCGGCGCCGGCCGCAGCGGTGCCAATCGCGCCGCGAAACGCACCGCGGCCGGGCTGACGAACACCAGCGCAGCGCCACGCAGCGCCGCGGCCAGCGCCGCGCGCGCCGACGCGACATCCGCGACGGCGCGCAGGCTGCTGCCCGGCAGCCGCAGCGGCACGCCACCGAGTCCGCGGACCCGGCGCGCCAGCGCGGCGCCGTCACCCGCGGGGCGGGTGATCACGACATGGGCGCCCGCGAGCGGGCGCTGGACGGCAGCGCTCATCGGCGCATGCTAACCGTCCGGCCCGGCGGCGCCGAACTTGTGATCGCCACGACAGCCGTGCAGACTCGCGGCCATGCCCACCTTCGCCAGTCCGACCACCCGCCTGCAGCAGTACCTGCACAACCACATCCCGCTCGCCGCCACCATGCAGGTGCGGGTGGACGCCCACACGCCGCAGCAGTCGCTGGTACTGGCCGCACCGCTGGCGCCGAATGTCAACGACAAGGGCTGCGCCTTCGGCGGCAGCCTGGCCTCGCTGATGACGCTGGCCGGCTGGGGCCTGATCGAGCTCGCGCTGCAGGCGCAGGGCGAGGATTGCGACGTCTACGTCCAGGATTCCACCCTGCGCTATCAGGCGCCGGTCCGGGGCGACCTGCGCGCCGCGGCGCGACTGGGCGACGGCGAGGACTGGCAGACGTTTTTCGCCCAGCTGGCCGCGCGCGGCCGCGGCCGGCTGGCGACGGTCATCGAGGTGCACGACGGGGCCGGCACCGCCGCCTGCAGCATGAGCGCGCGCTTCGTCGCCAAGCGCCGCGTCGCCGCGGATGCCGCGTCGGCTTCCGCCGCATGATCCGCCGCGAGCCGCGGCGGCAACGTCGTGCCGTCGCGCTCGGCCTGCTCGGCGCCGTGCTGCTGCTCGGCGGCTGCGCGAGCGATCGCCAGGCCAGCCAGCTGGAATCGACCGTCAGCGCCTACGGCGCCACCCTGCGCTGGGGCGATTTCGAGTCGGCGCTGGCCTTCGTCGATCCCAAGGTGCTGGCCCGGCACCCGATGACCCGCTTCGACATGGCCCGCTACGCGCAGGTGCGCGTCAGCACCTACGACACCCAGGGCGTGCTGCCGTCGCCGCCGGGTGAATTCCGCCAGATCGTCGCGATCGGCCTGATCAACCGCAACACCCAGGTCGAGCGCGGCATCATCGACCGCCAGACCTGGCGCTACGACGCCAAGGCGCGGAAATGGTGGCTGGAGTCCGGGCTGCCCGACATCACCCAGGGCGAGTAGCCGCGCCCGCGCGACGCCTCCGCGGCGCGGATCGCGGAACTTCGCGGCGCCGACGCGATCTCTGATCCATCCCGCACGCCGAGTCGCCCCATGCGCATCCGTCTGCTGTCGCCCGCCCTGGTCGCCGCGCTGCTGCCGCTGGCCGCCGTCGCCGCCCCGTCCTCCGGCGCGAAGCCGGCTACCGCGGCCCCGTCCGGGCATTACTGGAGCACCGCGCACACCGCGACGACCGCGGGCGGCGTGACGATCGACGGCCGGCACATCGCCTATACCGCCGACGCCGGCACGCTGATCCTGCATGACAAGCAGGGCAGGCCCACCGGCGAGATGTTCTATGTCGCCTACTTCAAGCGCGACGCGGATCCGGCGCGGCGCCCGATCGCCTTCCTCTACAACGGCGGCCCGGGCTCGTCCTCGGTCTGGCTGCACATGGGCGGCTTCGGTCCGGTCCGCGTGGTCACCGACAGCCACCGCCACACGCCGCCGGCGCCGTATGCGCTGGTCAGCAACGCCGACAGCCTGCTCGACGCCAGCGACCTGGTGTTCGTCGACGCCGTGGGCACCGGCTTCAGCCGCATCCTCGACAAGCAGCAGGGCGGCGTCGGCACGCCGAAGATGTTCTACGGCGTCGATCCCGACGGCCAGGCCTTTGCCCAGTTCATCAGCACGTTCCTGTCCCGCTACGGGCGCTGGAATTCGCCCAAGTACCTGATCGGCGAAAGTTACGGCACCACGCGCTCGGCGGTGCTGGCCAACATCCTCGAGCAGCAGGACAACATCGATCTCAACGGCGTCGTGCTGCTGTCGACCATTCTCAACTTCGACACCGCGATCGACACGCCCAATCTCAATCCCGGCGTCAACCTCACCTACGCGCTGGGTCTGCCCACCTATGCCGCCACTGCCTGGTACCACAAGGCGCTGGCCCATCCGCCGGCCACCCTGCACCCGTGGCTGGACCAGGTGCAGACCTGGGCGATGGGACCGTACCTGCAGGCGCTCAATGAGGGCAGCGCACTGGCGCCGGCGCAGGAGCAGGCCATCGCCCGGCAGATGGCGCAGTACACCGGCCTGCCCGAGAGCTACCTGCTCAGGGCCGACCTGCGCGTCACCGGCCCCGAGTTCGAGCAGACCCTGCTGCTGCCGCGCGGCGAGACCGGCGGGCGCCTGGATGCGCGCTTCTCCGGCCCGACCATGGACCCGCTGGCGGAGACGGCGGCCTACGACCCGCAGAGCGCGGCGATCAGCTCCGCCTACACCGCGGCGTTCAACGACTACGTGCGCAAGACGCTGAAGTTCGGCGGCGACCACAACTACAAGACGGTCGCCGGCAGCGTGGGCAACGACTGGGTCTTCAGCCACGTCCTGCCGGGCCAGACGACCGCGGTCGCGTTCGTCGGCACCAACGTGCTGCCCGACCTGGCCGCGGCGATGAGCTACAACCCCGATCTGAAGGTGATGGTCAACGCCGGCTACTACGATCTGGCCACCCCGTACTACGCGGCGGTGTACCAGATGCGGCAGCTGCCGATGCAGGCCCGGCTGCAGAAGAACATCGAATACCGGTTCTATCACACCGGGCACATGATCTACGTGCGGCCCGCGGACCTCGCCACGCTGCACGCCAACATCGCGTCCTTCATTCGCGCCAGCGACCGCGAGCCGGCCACCGCGAAGTAGCCGCTCAGGGCGTCGCGCGGCCCAGCGCCGCCAGCAGTCCGCGCAACAGCAGCGCGGGCGGCGGCGGGCAGCCGGGAATGCGCACGTCCACCGGCAGCACGTTCGCCACCGCGCCGAGGCTGGCATAGTTCGCGCCGAACTCGCCGCCATCGCAGGCGCAGGCGCCGGCGGCGATCACCAGGCCGGGTTTGGCCATCGCCGCGTGCGCGCGCAGCAAGGCCTCCTGCATGTGCCGGCTGACCACGCCGGTGACCAGCAGCGCGTCGGCATGGCGCGGCGAGGCGACGAAACGCACGCCGAAGCGCTCAAGGTCGTGATAGGGGTTGCCGAGCGCGTGGATCTCCAGTTCGCAGCCGTTGCAGGAGCCGGCATCGACGTGGCGGATGGCGAAGCTGCCGGCGTAGCGCGCACCCAGCGTGCGCCGTACCTCGATCCCCAGCGACTCGAGCGAGGCCGACGTGTCGAGCGGCTCGGTCAGGGTGCCGGTGGTGATCACGCGATGCAGGATGCGCAGCATGGCCGCCTCAGAGATCGCCGCCGGCGTAGGAGCCGTTGACGGATTTGTTGCAGACCGGGAAGTCGGGAATGATGTTGCCCGGCAGCAGGCGCTCCAGCGCCGGCCAGGCGAACACGCCGGGGTCGCGCGGCGCGTAGCGTGCAACGCGGCCGTCGGCGCCGAAGCGCACGAACGCCAGGGTCTCGCCGCGCCAGCCCTCGACCAGACCGAGACCGCGCGCGCCGGCCGGCGGCGCCTCCCAGTGCGTGGACACCGGGCCCGGCGGCAGCGCCGCCAGCAGCGTGTCCATCAGCTCCAGCGCGACGTCGATCTCGTCCAGCCGCACGCGCATCCGCGCCGCCACGTCGCCGCTGTCGTAGAGCGGCACGCGCACCGGCAAGCGGTCATAGGGCGGATACGGCGCGTCGCGACGCAGGTCGAAGGCCAGTCCCGACGCGCGCCCGAGATAGCCCAGGCAACCCAGCGCCCGCGCATCGGCCGTGCCCAGCACGCCGGCGCCGACCAGGCGATCCTCGAGCGAAGGGTGGTCGAGCAGGATGTCGACCAGCGGCGCCAGCTCGGCGCGCAACCGGGCGTGATCCTGCAGCAGCGCCTGCGTGCCTGCGAGGTCGAGATCGGTACGCACGCCGCCTGCGCACAGTGCATCCATCAGCAGGCGATGACCGAACAGCACCGCGCTGCGCCGCTGCCAGCGCTCGCGCAGTGCGCCGAACTGCATCTGGGCGAAGCTGAAGCCGACGTCGTTGGCGATGCCGCCGACGTCGCCCAGGTGATTGGCCACCCGCTCGCGCTCGGCCAGCAGGGCGCGCAGCGCCAGCGCGCGCGCCGGTACCGCGCAGCCGGCGGCGCGCTCCATCGCCATGCAGGCGGCCCAGGCGTGCGCCACGGTCGAATCGCCGGCCACCCGCGCGGCCAGCCGCAGCAGGCCCTCGGCGTCGCGACCGACGGCGAGTTTCTCGACGCCGCGATGGGTGTAGCCCAGCCGCGTCTCCAGCGTCAGCGCCTGCTCGCCGACGGCGGCGAAGCGGAAGTGCCCCGGCTCGATGGTGCCGGCGTGAATCGGCCCGACGGCGACCTCGTGCACGGCGTCGCCGGCGATCCGGCGGAACGGGTATCCGGTGTCGGCGGGCGCGCGGGCCGGCGGCGCACCGGCCAGCGGTTGTTCCGGCCGCAGCGGATGCTCCTGCGCACGCCAGGCCTGATGGCGCAGCCAGCGCCGCGCATCGGGATGACCCTCGAAGTCGACGCCGAGCAGGTCGCGGATCGCGCGTTCCGGGCGATCGGCGGCGGCGTAGACCGCGGCGAGGCTGGGCAGCCGCGGCGCCCGCGGATCGAGCAGCGTCTGCGCCAGCACGTAGGCGCCGCCCTGTTCGTACAGGACCCAGGCACGCCAATGGTCCGGCTCGGGATCGACCCAGCACGCCGCCCAGCGCGCGCCGAGAGCGTGCGCGGCCGTGCCCAGCGCGGCCCAGTCGGCGGCGCTCACCGCGAGCACCATCGCCGGCATCAGCCCGGACTCGGTGCGCGGCGACAGCGCCACGCCCGGCAGGGCCGCACGCAGGCGCTCGGCGAAAGCCTGGGCCATCACAGCAGATGCCTCCCGGTGATCAGTTGCGTGGCCTGGTCGAGCCAGTGCGCCAGCAGCCCCGGCAGCGCGATGCCGAGCAGCAGCACCAGCGCCAGCTGCATGATCACCGGCAGCATGTTGGCGCGCACCGGATACTGCCCCGGCGGCGCCGCGCCGAACACCATCGGCTGCACCGACCGGAACAATCCGGCGAAGGCCACCACCAGGCCGATCATCAGCGGGATCGTCAGCCACGGCCACGCATGCATGGTCGCCGACAGCAGCAGAAACTCGCTGGTGAAGATGCCGAACGGCGGAAAGCCGGCGATCGCGGCGACACCGATCAGCAGGCCCCAGCCGACCGCGGGCTGGGTGCGGATCAGGCCGCGGATGCGGTCGATGCGCTGGGTGCGGCTGATGTGGGTGGCATGACCGACGGTGATGAAGATCGCCGACTTGGTCAGCGCGTGCACCAGCATGTGCAGCAGCGCGGCGAAGGTGGCCAGCGGGCCGCCGACGCCGAAACCGAACGTCATCAGGCCCATGTGCTCGATCGACGAATAGCTGAAGAGCCGCTTGATGTCGCGCCGGCGCTGCAGCGAGATCGCCGCCACCAGGAAGCTGACCAGGCCGAAGCCCATCAGCAGATGCCCGGCAAGATCGGGCGTGGCGCTGCCGGCGAGCGCGGCGTCGGTCAGCATCTTCATGCGCACCACCGCGTACAGGGCGACGTTGAGCAGCAGGCCCGAGAGCACCGCCGACATCGGCGTCGGGCCCTCCGAATGCGCATCCGGCAGCCAGCTGTGCAGCGGCACCAGGCCGACCTTGGTGCCGTAGCCGACCAGCAGGAACACGAAGGCGACGCTCATCACCCGCGGCTCCAGCTGCGGCGCGACCGCATACAGCGCGCTCCAGCTCAGGCCGTTGGCGGCGGGATCCGCCAGCGCGTGCTGGGCCGCAAAATACAGGGTCACGGTACCGAACAGCGCCTGCGCGATGCCGACGCCGCAGAGGATGAAGTACTTCCACGCCGCCTCGATCGCCGCCGGCGTGCGGTACAGCGACACCAGCAGCACGGTCGCCAGCGTGGCGCCTTCCACCGCCACCCAGAGGATGCCGAGATTGTCGGTGGTCAGCGCCAGCAGCATGGTGAACAGGAAGCCCTGGTACATGCTGTGGTACAGGCGCAAGCCGCCGCGGGTGACACGCCTTTCCTCGTGCACGTAGCGCATGTAGGGACGCGAGAAGATCGCCGTGGTCAGACCGACCAGCGCCGTCAGCACGACCAGATAGACGCTCAGCGCATCGACGCGGAAGCTGGCGCCGGCGACGGCACCGTGCGCCAGCACGTCGGCGGCCAGCCACAGCGCGCCGGCGAGGCTCAGCGCGCAAAGCGCCAGATTCAGCCAGCCGGCGACACGCGCGCTGCGCAGGGCGCCGAGCAGCAGCATCCCGGCCAGCGGCGTGAACACCGTCAGCAGCAGCGCGATCACGGCGCGTCTCCGCGCACGTCGTCATCCTCGACCGGTTCGGCGAGCTGGCTGAGGCGGTCGATGTCCAGGGAATCGATGCTGTTCTTGATCTGCAGGAAGAACACGCCGAACAGCACCATCGCCACCAGCACGTCGAAGGCGACGCCCAGCTCGACCACCAGCGGCATGCCGTGGGTGCTGGCGACCGCGGCCAGGAACAGGCCGTTCTCCATCGCCATGAAGCCCAGTACCTGCGCCACTGCCTGCCGTCGTACCACCATCATCAGCATGCCGAGCAGCACGATCGCCAGGCTGATGGCGATGACGTTGCGCGTCGCGCTGGCATCGAAGTGCGCCACCGGCTCGGCGACCCAGTCGCTGAACACCACGATGCCGGCGCCGGCCAGCAGGGTCAGCGCGGGATGCTCCAGCGGGTCGGCCTGCCGCTCCAGCGCCAGCCGCCGCACCAACCGGTGCAGCATCCACGGAATCAGCGCCACCTTCAGCGCCAGCGTGATCAGCGCCGACACATACAGATGCGCATCCCCGCTGGCGCGTCCGGTCAACGCCGCCACCGCCGCCACCAGCGCGCCCTGCCAGGCGAAGGTGTGGATCGCCGCGGTCAGCCGCGTCTGCGCCAGCAGCGCGAAGGCGGTGAACAACGCCATCGCGGCCAGCACCAGCAGCGCCTGGTCGAGCAGCGGCAGCGCGGCGGGATTCACGTCGCGGCCTCCAGGATGACGTGGCTGAGCAGGCCGAGCAGGGCCAGCATGAAAGCCAGATTGAGAAAGCCCGGCACGCGGAACAGGCGCATCTTGGCCAGCGCCGTCTCGGCCACCGCCAGCAGCGCGCCCAGCGCGCCCAGCTTCAGCGCCAGCGCCAGCGCCGCCCGGGCCAGCGCACCCGGCGCGAAGCCGGCGGCGATGCCCCAGGGCAGGAACAGATCCACGATCAGCACCGCGAACAGCGCCAGCTTCAGCTGCGCCGCCCACTCCATCAGCGCCAGGTGGCGACCGCTGTACTCGAGCAGCATGCCCTCGTGGATCATGGTCAGCTCGAGATGGGTGGCGGGGTTGTCCACCGGAATGCGTCCGCATTCGGCGATCGCCACCAGCAGCAACGCCGCCAGCGCGAACAAATACGAGGGTCGCAGGACGAGGCCGGCATGCAGCGTCGTCTGCGCCATGCTGGCGAGATTGGTGCTGTGCGCGGTCATCGCCAGGGTGAACACCACCAGCAGCAGCGCCGGCTCGGCAAAGGTGCTCACCAGCATCTCGCGCGAGGAGCCCATGCCCCCGAACGGGGTGCCGGCATCGAGGCCGGCCAGCACCAGCAGGAAACGCGCGAGCCCCAGCAGGCCGATCACCGCGATCGCATCGGCTACCGCCGCGCTGGGCAGGCGCAGCGACAGCAGCGGCAGCGCGCCGGCGGCCACCAGCGTCGCGGCGAACACCAGATACGGCGCGACGCGAAACAGCGGCGATGCCGTGCGCGCCACCACCGCCTCCTTGGCGAACAGCTTGCGCAGATCGCGATACGGCTGCAGCAGCGACGCGCCGCGACGGTTCTGCAGGCGCGCCTTGACGCGGCGGATCCACGCCACCAGCAGCGGCGCGACCGTCAGCAGCAGCAGCGGCTGCAGCAGCGCGGAGAGCGCGTGCGCGAGCGGACTCAGGAAATGATCCACAGCAGCACCAGCAGGGTGATCAGCGACCAGGAGAGATAGCGCCGCACATGCCCGGTCTGGGCGCGGCGCGCCAATTCGGCAAGCCGGTCCAGGGCGACGCCCAGCGGCGCATACAGCCAGCCCCAGAGGCGATCGCGCACCAGCAGCCGGTGCGTCGCGGCCGCCGCATCGGTGTCCTCGTCGAGCGCGTAGACCATCGCGAAGACGCGCCGGATCGGCTGCGCGAAACCCGCCGCGGAATACTGCATGCGCGGCGTCGGCGGCGCGAAACCGCAATCCCAGGGATCGGCCCGCCGCACCGGCACCTGGCGCGACGGTCGCAACGCCCAGACCAGCGAGGCGCCGAGCAGCGCCAGTACCAGCAGGATCGGGATCGGCGCGTAGCTGGCCACGTCGGGCGCGATCGGCGTCAGCCACAGCCAGCCGCGGCTGCCGGCCTGATCCAGACCGGCGCCGGTCAGCTGCCGCGTCGCCGTCGCGAACAGGCCGACCAGCGTGGTCGGCAGCAGGGCGGCCGCGGCGCAGGCGGCCACCAGCAGCGCCTGCGCCAGGCGCATCCCGACGCCGACCTCATGGGCGCGGCGCACATGGCGGGTGCGCGCGCGACCCAGGAACGCGCTGCCGTAGGCGCGCACGAAGGCAGCCGCACCCAGCGCCGCGGTCAGCGCCAGTGCCGCCGCCGCCACCGGCACCAGGATGCGCAGCAGGCCGCTGCCGAGCTGCCATGCCTGCAGCGCCGCCTGGAAGGTCAGCCACTCCGACACGAAGCCGTTCAGCGGCGGCAGCGCCGCCATGCCCATGCAGCCGATCAGGAAAAACAGTCCGGTGCGCGGCATGCGCCGCTGCAGTCCGCCCAGGCGCTCGAGGTTGCGCTCGTGAGCGCCATGCAGCACTGCGCCGGCGCCGAGAAACAGCAGGCCTTTCAGCAGCGCGTGATTGAGCGACTGATACAGCGCCGCCACCAGCGCCAGCGCGGCCAGCGCGGGATGGCCGCTGCCGAGGAAAATCAGCGCCAGACCCAGCGCCAGGAACACGATGCCGAGATTTTCCACCGAGGAGTAGGCCAGCAGGCGCTTGAGGTCGGTCTGCTGCAGCGCGAACAGCACGCCGACCACCGCCGTCGTGGCGCCGACCAGCACCAGCGTCACGCCCCAGCCCCACTGCGGCGGGCCGAGCAGTTCGAACACCACGCGCATGAAACCGTAGACCGCGACCTTGAGCATCACCGCCGACATCAGCGCCGAGATGTGCGAGGGCGCGGCCGGATGCGCTTCCGGCAGCCACAGATGCAGCGGCAGCAGACCGGCCTTGGTGCCGAAACCCAGCAGCGCCAGCGCAAACGCCACCGATGCCCACAGCGCATCCGGCGGATGCGAACGCATCGCCGCAAACGCGAAACTGCCGCCGCTGGCGGCCAGCACGCCGAAGGCAAGCAGGATCGCCAGCCCGGCGACATGCGCCATCAGCAGATACAGAAAGGCCGCGCGCCGATGCTCGGCGACCTCGTGCTGGAACGTCACCAGAAAATACGACGCCAGCGACATCAGCTCCCACGCCACCATGAACAGGAAGGCGTCGGCGGCCAGCACCACGCCCAGCATGCCGGTCACGAACAGCCCGGTGAACACGCCCAGCGCCGCCAGCGAGTCGCGGCCGTTGCGAAACGCGCGCGTATAGCCCGGGCCGTAGATCGCCACCGGCACCAGCACCGCGCCGAGAATCAGCAGAAACACGCCGCTCAGCGGATCGAGGCGCACATGCCACGGCAGCCACGGCAGGCCGAGCGGCAGGATCGCGGTGGTCGTGGTGTCGCCGGCGAGCGCCAGCAACCCCGCCGCCAGCGCCGTCGCGCCGCACAGGGCCAGCAGCGGAAACGCCAGCCACGACAGCGTGCGCGGCCAGCGCGTCGCGAGCAGCCCGCTGGCTGCCGAGGCCAGCGCCGCGACCACGGCCGCGCCGGCCAGCGCCAGCGCCAGGGCTCCCGTGTTCACGCACGCGACTCCTGCGTCTGGGGTTGCAGACGCACCCCGCGCCCGCCCTCGGTACTGGGCTGACCTTCGCCGAGCAGAACCACGCCGGCCCGCTCCAGCGCGTCGATCAGCTTGACCAGCGAATCGACGTTGCCGCGCACCGTGCCGTCGCTGGCTTCCATGCGCTGGATGGTCGGCAGCGACAGCCCGCTGCGCTCGGCCAGCTGACGCTGGTCGAAGCCGAGCAGGGCGCGCGCGGCGCGCAGTTGGGCGGCGGTGATCATGTATCAGACATCAATTCAAAAACATCACAAGTAATATATGAAACATTATCCGTGCAGGCAAGTCGGCGCGACGGGTAGCGGCGAAGTCCAACCCTGCCCCGGTGCGGCCAGACGCCGTTCGTGCTGGACCCGACGCGGTTCGGGCTCCGGCCCGACAGTGCCGAACGCCACCACCGGGGGGATCGGCGAGCGCGGCCCGCTGCCGATGACCCGGCCCTGGCAAGACCGGCACGCAGCCGCCTCCTGGGCAGCGCCTGCGTGCCCGGCCGGCCGGCGACCGCGGCGTGCCGATGGCGCCGCTTCCCCGCCTCGCGCACGCCGCGTATCGTGAGGCGCCCGCGCTGCCGTGCCGGCGCGGCCTTTCCGCTCGACGAAGGAGGGATGGCGATGATCGTGGTCACGACCGAGAACGTGCCGGGTCACCAGGTCCTGCAGGTCAAGGGGCAGGTGTTCGGGGTGGTGGTGCGCAGCCGCGGCATCGGCGGCAACGTGATGGCCGGCCTGCGCTCGCTGGTTGGCGGCGAAATCCACGAATACACGCAGATGCTGGAGGAGGCGCGTCGGCATGCGCTGGACCGCCTGGTCGCCAACGCCAGCGCGATGGGCGCCAACGCGGTGGTGATGATGCGCTTCGATTCCGCCGAAATCGGGCAGACGATGAGCGAGATCGTGGCCTACGGCACCGCCGTGGTGCTCGATCCGCCGACCTGAGACCGCCGCGCATGCTCGCGGTCGCGCTCTACGCACTGGCCGGGCTGCTGCTGCTCGGCGCGCTGGTGTCCGCGCTCACCGGCGTGCTCGCGGCGATGCTGCCGTCGCTGCTGTTCGGCGGCCTGCTGCTGGTGCTTGGCCTGGCCGTCGAGCGCTGGCGCTACAAGCCGGTCCGTCGGGAGCGGCCGGACCCGCGCTGGATGGACACCGGCGAACGCTTCATCGATCCCGAGAGCGGACAGCTGACGGCGGTGTACTTCGACCCGACGCACGGCGAACGTCACTACCTCGCGCAGGAGGGCGGCACGGGGCCGCGCTGAGGCCTCGCGATCCGGAAGGGGACAATGCGACCCTGCGCGGATGGAACGCCGTCAGCCCCCGCCATGAAAGCCCTTCCGGATCGCCGCGACATCAGCCGCATCCTGATCCTCAAGTGGAGCGCGCTCGGCGATGTCGCCCTGGCCAGCGCGATCATCGAGGACATCCGTTGCGCGTTTCCGCAGGCGCGGATCGATCTCGACACGCTGCCGGCCGCAGCCGGTCTGTTCGCGCACGATCCGCGCTTCGAGCGCGTGCTGGTGATCGACTCGCGTGCGCGCGGACAGCGTCTGCGCATGATCGCGGCCTGGCTGCGCGGCGTCCGTGCGGGTCGCTACGACCTGCTGATCGACCTGCAAGGCAGCGACCACACGCGCGGCCTGGTGGCGCTGGCCTGGCTGACCGGCTGCGGCATCCGCCGGCGCTGGGGCGTGCGGCCGGGCTGGCCCTATACCCTGGCGCCGCGCGGACTGGCGCGCGCCGCGCCCGCGGTCACCCGCATGCGCGCCCTGCTGGCCTGCGCCGGCATCGCGGCGACGACCGCGCGGCCGGTCCTGCACCCCTCGTCCGCCGCGACCGCGCAGGCGCAACGGCTGCTGCGCGATCACGGACTGCTGTCCGCGCGGTTCGCCATCCTGCTGCCCGGTTCGCAGGCAGCCGGCTGGCTCAAGCGCTGGGGTGTCGCGCGCTACGCGGAGCTGGCGGGCCTGCTGCTCGCGCGCGGGCTGCAGCGCATCGTCGTGATCGGCGGATGCGACGAGCGCGACGAGTGCGCGGCCCTCGTCGCGGCCATCAACCGGCACCGCCCGGGTGCCGCGATCGCGCTGACGACGCTGAGCCTGCTGCAGATCGTGCCGATCAGCGCGGCCGCAACCCTGATCGTCGCCAACGACACCGGCACGGCGCACATCGCCGCCGCGGCCGGCACGCCGCTGCTGGTGATCTGCGGCCCCACCGATCCGCAGCGGGTCATGCCGCTGGGTCCGCGGGTGCGCGCGATCCAGGCGGATGTCGGCTGCCTCAACTGCTACGGCAAGCGCTGCCGGCTGGGCGCGACGGCGCAGTGCCTGGTGCCGGTCACGCCGGAACGCGTCGCCTCGCTGCTGCTGGACGCGTCACCCGACCTGCAGGGCCTGAAGCTGTATGCATCGACGCCGGCCTGAAGCCGCCCCCGCTCCCGCACGAGGCCGCGGTTTCGATGCTTCCGGCAAGGCAGCGGCGTTTTCGGGATAATCGCCGGTCTTCCATCGCGCCCGGCCGTACCCCATGAATGATTTCCTGCATCGCCTGCCCGCGTTCGCCAGCCAGCACGCGCTGCTCGTCGCCGCCTTCGTCGGCCTGCTGCTGGCGCTGATCGCCACCGAGGTGCTGCGCCTGATGCGCGGCTGGAGGGAGGTCACGCCGGCGACGCTGACCCAGCTGATCAACCGCCAGAACGCGCTGCTGATCGATGTCTCGTCGCGGGCGGATTTCGAGAAGGCCCACATCCCCGGCGCACGCCACGTGGCGATGGCGCAGTTCGATCCCGAGCACAAGGATCTGGCCAAGGTGAAGGATCTGCCGATCGCGGTCTACTGCCGCAGCGGCGTGACCTCCGGCAAGGCTGCGGCACGCCTGGTCAAGGCCGGCTTCAAGCAGGTGCACAGCCTGGGCGGCGGCATCGGCGCCTGGCAGCAGGCCGATCTGCCGGTGGCGCGCGGCAAGGACTGAACACGCGCACGCCCGCGCTGGCGGGCGAGCGCGCCGTGCGGCGCGGGGCTCCGCGCCGCCGGATCAGATCTTCTTGGCGTCCTGTTCGGCCGCCTGCGCCGCCTGCACCGCCGGGCGCGCTTCCATGCGCTGCATGTAGCGCACCAGCACCGGCCACGGCGCCAGGTCGATACCGACGAAGCGCGTCCACACCAGCACGGTATAGAGGTAGGCATCAGCCACGCTGTAGCCGCCGGCCAGCAGATAATCGTGCTTGCCGAGCACCGCGCCGACCTCGGTGAAACGGCCGCCGAGCTTCTCGATCTGCTGCCGTTTCACGGCATCCGGCGTGTCCGGATTGAACAGCGGGCTGAACTGCTTGTGGATCTCGGTGGAGATGAAGTTCAGCCATTCCTGCAGCTGGTAGCGCTCGAAGCTGCCGTTGGCCGGCGCCAGACCCGCCTCGGGTTTGCGGTCGGCGAGGTACTGCACGATCGCCGGACCCTCGGTCAGGATGCGACCGTCGTCGAGTTCCAGCGTCGGCACGTAGCCCTTGGGATTGATCGCGCGAAAGTCGCGTCCGTCACGGGTGGCCTTGCTGCGCAGGTCGACCTGGACCAGATCGAACGGCAGACCCAGCTCGCGCAGCACGATGTGCGGCGAGAACGAGCAGGCACCGGGGGCGAAATAGAGCTTCATGGCAACTCCTTGCGGGACAGGGGACGGGTGGGAGCGAGGCCGCATCAGGCAAGCCGCCATGGTGGCGCCGGTGGCGGCGGCCGTCGAGCGCATCCGGTGCAATGCCGTGTGCACGCCGCGGCAACAGTGGCGCGACGGCGCGACCCGAACCGGCAGTGCCCGGTCCTACTTGCGCTTCGGCAGGTACAGATCGGTGACCGTGCCCTCGTAGACCTCGGCGGCGAGGCCCACCGACTCGCTCAGGGTCGGGTGCGGGTGGATGGTCAGGGCGATGTCGGCGGCTTCGGCCCCCATCTCGATCGCCAGCGCCAGCTCGGCGATCAGATCGCCGGCGTGCGGGCCGACGATGCCGGCGCCGACGATGCGGTGCGTGGTCTCGTCGAACAGCAGCTTGGTGAAGCCCTCGGTGCGATCGATGCCGATCGCTCGCCCGCTGGCGGCCCACGGAAACTTGCCGACGCCGATCGCGAGGCCCTGCGCCTGCGCCTGCTGCTCGGTCAGGCCGACCCAGGCGATCTCGGGATCGGTATAGGCCACCGACGGGATCACCCGTGCCTCGAAGGCGCGCTTCCTGCCGGCGGCGACCTCGGCGGCGACATGGCCCTCGTGCGTGGCCTTGTGCGCCAGCATCGGGTTGCCGACGATGTCGCCGATCGCGAAGATGTGCGGCACGTTGCTGCGCATCTGCGCATCGACCTTGATGTAGCCGCGCGCGTCGACCGCCACACCCGCCGCCGCGGCACCGACGCGCTGGCCGTTGGGCGTGCGCCCCACGGACACCAGCACGCGGTCGAACAGGGTCGTCGCCGGCTTCGACTCACCATCGAAGAGGACGGCGATGCCGTTCTTCTGCGCCTTGGCCTCGATCACCTTCGTGCGCAAATGGATGCCGGCGAGGCGCTTGCCGAGGCGCTGCGCCAGCGGCTTGACCAGATCGGGATCGGCGCCCGGCATCAGCTGGTCGGCCAGCTCGACCACGGTCACCGCGCTGCCCAGCGCCGCGTACACGCAGGCCATCTCCAGACCGATGATGCCGCCGCCGACCACCAGCAGCGACTTCGGTATGTCCTTCAGTGCCAGCGCGTCGGTGGAATCCATCACGCGCGGATCGTCCCAGGGGAACCCGGGCAGCTTCACCGGCTGCGAGCCGGCGGCGATGATCGCCTGCGCGAACGACACGCGCCGGCTTCCCCCGGCGCTCGCGATCTCCAGCTCGTGCGCCGAGACGAACGTGCCCGCACCCTGCAGCACCCGCACCTTGCGCTGTCTGGCCATGCCGGCGAGACCGGCGGTGAGCTTGCCGACCACACCGTCCTTGAATGCGCGCAGCAGGTCGAGATCGAGCGCGGGCGCGCCGAAGCGGACGCCGTGCGCGGCCATCGCCGCCGCCTCGTCGATCACCGCCGCGGTGTGCAGCAGCGCCTTGGAGGGGATGCAGCCGACATTGAGGCAGACGCCGCCCAGCGCCGGATAGCGCTCGACCAGGACCACGTCGAGGCCGAGATCGGCGGCGCGAAAGGCGGCACTGTAGCCGCCGGGGCCGGCGCCCAGCACCAGCAGCTGGCAGTCGACATCGGCAGTACGGCCGCTGCTCGACGCGGTCGGCGTTGCGGTGGCCGCAGGCGGGGGTACGGGTATCGCGGCATTTGCGGATGCCGTTTTCGACGCGGTCGCTGCAGGCGCGGCGGCAGTCGTGGCGGCGACCGTCTCCAGCAGCGCGATCACCACGCCTTCCGACACCGCGTCGCCCAGCTTGACGCGGAGCTCGCGCACTACGCCGGCCGCGGGCGCCGGCACTTCCATGGTCGCCTTGTCGGACTCCAGCGTGACCAAGCCCTGGTCCTTCTTCACCGCATCCCCGGGCTTGACCAGCAACTCGATCACCGGCACGTCATGGTAGTTGCCGATGTCGGGAACCTTGATCTCGATCGTGCTCATCGTCCGGCCCCGATCACAGCAGCAGCCGGCGCAGGTCGCCCAGCGCACGGGCGAGGAAGGCGGTGAAGCGCGCCGCCGCCGCGCCGTCGATCACGCGGTGGTCGTAGCTCAGCGACAGCGGCAGCAGCAGGCGCGGCTCAAACGCCGTACCGTTCCACACCGGCTGCAGGCTGCTCTTGCTGACGCCGAGGATGGCGACCTCGGGCGCGTTGATGATCGGCGTGAACGCGGTACCGCCGATGCCGCCCAGCGAGGAGATCGAGAAGCAGCCGCCGGACATGTCGGCCGGCGTCAGCTTCTTGTCGCGCGCCTTGACCGAGATCTCGCCCAGCTCGCGCGCCAGCTCCAGCACGCCCTTGCGGTCGCAGTCGCGCAGCACCGGCACCACCAGGCCGTCGGGCGTGTCCACGGCGATGCCGATGTGGAAATACTTCTTCAGCGTCAGCGTGTCGCCGGCGGCGTTCAGCGACGCATTGAAGGTCGGGAAGGCCTGCAGCGCCGCGACCGCGGCCTTGATCAGGAACACCAGCGGCGTGATCTTCAGATCCTTGTGCTCGGCGCCGAGCTGCTTGCGGAACGCCTCCATCGCGGTGATGTCAGCCTCGTCGTGCTGGGTGACGTGCGGGATCAGCGCCCAGTTGCGCGCCAGGTTGGCGCCGGTGGCGCGCTTGATCTTGCCCAGTGGCTGCGCCTCGATCGGCCCGAACTTGGCGAAATCGATCTGCGGCCAGGGCAGCAGGTTGAGCCCGCCGCCGCCCGCGGCTTGCGGCGCCGCGCCGGCCAGCACCTGCTTGACGAAAGCTTGCACGTCCTCGCGCAGGATGCGTCCGCCGCGACCGCTGCCCGTGACCCGCGCCAGATCCACGCCCAGCTCGCGCGCGAACAGGCGCACCGCCGGCGTGGCATACGGCACGCGATCGGGCATGACGGCCGCGGCGCCGGTAGCCACCGGCGGCATCGGCGCGACAACGGCTGCGGGCACCGCTGCCGGCCGCGATGCGGCACCGGTGGTCGCGGCGGCGGCCGGCGCGACCATGACGGGGGCCGCCGTGGCCGGCGCGGGCACAGGCGCTGCGACCGGCGCGGCGGTCGCCCTGGCGGCCTCGCCGGCCTCGATCAGCGCCACCACGGTCCCCTCGGACACGCTGTCGCCCAGCTTGACCTGGATCGCGCGCACCACGCCGGCGAAAGGCGCCGGCACCTCCATCGTCGCCTTGTCCGATTCCAGCGTCAGCAGACCCTGGTCCTTCTTCACCGTGTCGCCCGGCTGCACCAGCAGCTCGATCACCGGCACATCGTGGTAGTTGCCGATATCCGGCACCCTGGCTTCGCGTAGATCGGACATGGGATCTCCCGGGCGGCGCGGCGCGGATCGCGGATCGCGCCAAAGCCGCAAGTGTCGCGCATCGCGCCGCAGGCGTCATCCCGCGCGGCCCGTCGCAAGGGCGTCGTCGCTGTGGAAAGCGGCGCGGCGCTGGGGATCCTGCCGCGACGGCAAACCGGCGAGCCTCATCCTCCGCGTGCAAGACCGGGTCCCGCGCCCCTGCGCCGGCACTCGCACCCGACCCGGATCAGGGCCATGCTGCGAATCGCAATCAAGCCGGGCAACGGATGCGCCGGCAGACCGGTGGCCGCCAGCTCGTGGCGGCGACTCCACTCGCTTCCTCGGAGGCTATCGCCATGGCATATCCACTGAAATCCGCGTTGCTCGCCGTCGCCCTGCTGACCGCCTTGCCGGCGCTGGCCGCCGATGGCTACGTCAACGGCTACGTGAACCTGCGCGCCGGACCCGACACGCGTTACCCGCGCATCATGACCCTGCGACCCGGCACCGCCATCGCGGTCTATGGCTGCCTCGACAACTGGAGCTGGTGCGATGTCGGAACGCAGGGCGAACGCGGCTGGATCGCCGGCGACTTCGTGCAGTATCCCTACAACAACCAGCGCGTCGTGCTCTCCACCTATGGCGCCCGCATCGGCATCCCGATCGTCAGCTTCGTGCTCAATGCCTATTGGGGTGATCACTACAGCAACCGGTCGTGGTACGGCGAACGCCAACGCTGGGAGCAACCCGGGCGTGGCTACCGGCAACCCCGCCCCGGCTACCGCCCGCAGCCGAACGACCGGACCCGACCGCACTACCCGCCCCGGCGACAGGACAATCAGCACCCCCAGCCGGGCGGCCCGGATCACGGCCACGGGCCGCAGGGCGGCGGCCCCGGTCACGGTGGCAAAGAGCAGCCGCATGGACCGGGTCATGGCCAGGGTCACGGCGGACACCAGCCACCGGATGGCAAGGGCGGTGGCGGTGGCGGTGGCGGCGACTGAGAACGTGCGCCACGCCCGGCTGCCGGTCACCCCGCTGCAGAGCGGGCCAGCCGTCAGCCCATGATCCGATCGCGGCACGGCGGCGCCGCACCGGCCGCGACCGGCAGCACCGCGATTCCCGAACCCGGCGCGATCGGGAGGTCACGGCGTAGCGCCGCCGTCACTGCGCGGACGGGGTCGCAGGAACCCGTCGCAGGATGAGTTCGCGCTGCGGGAACGGGATCGAGATGCCGGCGGCATCCAGCGTCTCCTTCACCCGCCGCGGCAGGTCCTGCTGCAGCGGCCACCAGTCGCCGCGGCGCGCCCATGCCCACACGGTCAGATTGACCGCGCTGTCGCCCAGCCCGGCGACGAAGACCGCCGGCGCCGGCTCGGCGAGCACGCGCGCATCGGCAGCCAGCATCGCCTGCAGGATCTGCAGCGCGCGGCCGAGGTCGGCGCCGTAGCCGATGCCCACCTGCACCTGCGCGCGGCGCGTGCCGCGACGGTTGTAGTTGATGACGGTGTCGGCGCCGACCTTGGCGTTGGGGATCACCGCCTCGCGGTTGTCGGCGAGCACCAGCACGGTGTGCATCAGGCTGATGCTCTCCACGGTGCCGCTGACGCCGGCGGCATCGACGTAGTCGCCGACGCGGAACGGCCGGAACAGGATCAGCAGCACGCCCCACGCCAGATTGGACAGCGAGCCCTGCAGCGCCAGACCGATGGCGATGCCGGCGGCGCCGATCGCCGCCACCAGCGAGGCGGTGGGGATGCCGGCGAAATCCAGCACCGCCACGCTCATCATCGCGATCAGCACGCCGTAGAAACCGTTGCGCAGGAAGCTGACCAGCGTCGGCTCGACGCGCGCGCGCTGCAGCGCGCGGCGCGCGATGTTGGCGACGCGCGCGGCCAGCCACAGCCCGACCAGGAACAGCAGCAGCGCGATCAGCAGACGCAGCCCGTCATGCAGCGCCTGGACGGGCAGATTGGGCAGATCCAGACGTCGCAGCAGGTCCCGCATGCCGGCTTCCTCGAAAAGGCACGCAGGTTAGCACCGGGTCGATCCGGCTCCCGAATGTGACGTGTGACCACGGCCGTCACGAACTGTGACAGAGCGGGCCGGATTCGGTGCCGCGCATCGCATTCGCGGCGGCTCCCGCGGCGGAGCATGAGCCTCGTCCTCCGGCGCATTGCGCACAGCGGACAGCGATTCGGTCGATGGGAGCGTGTCATGTCATCCGGAACCATCCGGCTTGTGCTCAGAATCCTGTGTGCCGCACTGCTCGCCGTGGCGACCGGCGCCGCGGCCGGCGAAGCTCCGGCACACGCCACGATGCAGCTGACGATCCGCATCGATGCCCGCGCCGCCGCGGTGATCCGCGCGGTCGGCGCCGGCGCCACCCTGCAGCAGGCACTGGCACAGCTGCCGGCGCCGGATTCGGCACAGACCTTCGCGCAGGCCTGCGCCGGCAATGGCGGCCACGCCGCGATCGGTTCATCCCAGCGGCTCTGCGTCTGAGCGACGATGCGCTAGGCTCGCGGACCCGTCCGCGGAGCCTTGCCCGATGTACACCCTCCACTACGCCCCCGGTGCCGCCAGCCAGCTGGTGCATGTCGCCTTGCTGGAGTGCGGCGCGCCCTATCGCCTCGAACGCGTCGATCTCGAAGGCGGCCAGCAGCACGGCACCGCCTACCGCGCGCTCAACCCGCACGGTCATGTGCCGACGCTGATCGTCGACGGACGTCCGCAGCACGAATGCGCGGCGCTGGCGATGCTGCTCGCCGAACGCCATCCCGACGCCGCCCTGGCGCCCGCGCCCGGCACCGCGGAGCGCGCGGATTACCTCGAACTGATGCTGTATCTCGCCAACAGCGTGCAGCCGGCGTTCCGCCACTGGTTTTATCCGCAGGAAGCCGGTGGCGATCCCGAAGCGGTCAAGACCGCCGCCGCGGCGCGCATCGAAAGCGCCTGGCAGCATCTGGCGACGCGACTCGCGTCCGCAGGCCCCTGGCTGCTCGGCCGCTCCTTCAGCCTCGTCGATCCGTACGCGACCATGCTGATGCGCTGGTCGCGTCACCTGCCGCGGCCGGCGCCGGCGTTCGCACCGCTGGCCGAGCTGGCGGCGCGGGTGACCGCGCGCCCGGCATGGCGCCGCGCCGCGGAGATCGAAGGCCTGCCGGCATGGCCGTGAGCATCGGCACGGCGGCCGCACCGGCACCCTCGACGCGGCCGTCGCAGCGCGCATGCCCGACACCCGGCTGAACGCCGGAGCCCCGCCCTGCTGCGGCGCAGCAGGCATTGCCTTATCCTGCGCGCCCGATCGCCCCACAGGAGCACGCCATGGGCCTGGACCTGGTCCCCGCCGGCCGCGACGTCCCGCACGAGATCAACGTCGTCATCGAAATCCCGAAAGACGCCGAGCCGGTCAAATACGAGGTCGACAAGGCCACCGGCGCGATCTTCGTCGACCGCATCCTGTCGACGCCGATGCGCTATCCCTGCAACTACGGCTACGTGCCGCACACGCTGTGCGGTGACGGCGACCCGGTCGACGTGCTGGTGATCCTGCCGCTGTCGCTGATTCCCGGCGCGGTGATCCGCTGCCGCCCGGTCGGCATGCTCAACATGACCGACGAGGCCGGCGAGGACACCAAGCTGATCGCGGTACCGACGTCGAAGGTGTTCAACGGCTACGCCCACATCAGTGACATCAACCAGGTGTCGGGCCACTGGCTGGAGCGCATCGGCCACTTCTTCGAGCACTACAAGGATCTCGAGAAGGGCAAGTGGGTGAAGCTGTCGGGCTGGGGCGATGCCGCGGCCGCGCGCGCCGAGATCGAAGCCAGCGTGGCGCGTTTCAACGCGGCGCCGACCCGGCCCAACTTCTGATCGGTTCGGAACCTCGGCAGCACCTGGCAGCAACACCGTGCGATCGGCGCGCCGCCGCGTCCGCGCCGCGGCATCAGCCGGCGGCGAACCGCCGGGCCCGCTCGTGCGTCGTGACCAGGCCCGGCCACACGGTCTCGATCACATCGGCATGGCGCCGCCACTTCTCCGGGTCCGGCGGCGACACGGCGTAGCGCGCCAGCGGCAATGCCGTCGGCGGCGGCAGATCCCAATCCAGATCCAGGGCCTGGCACAGGCGCAGGATTTCCGTGGCCGGATCATCGAGCAGGCTCTCGTAGCGAGCCACGCAACGACGCTCGGCGGGCAAGGCGTCGAGATCGTCCAGCAGCAGCCGGGTCGTGCTCTCCCATTGCGCGGCGACGATCTCGGGCAGCGACTTGCCCGCCAGCGCGCGCCAGCCGGGCGTCAGCAGCATCGACCAGGCAGGCCCCTGCCAATCCGGCAGCTGGGGGTAGGTGCAAAATCGGCCCGATTGCCAGGCCTCGATCATGCTGCTCAGCACCGGGCGCGGATCGCGGTGGAGATAGACGAAGCGCGCCTCCGGAAAAATGCGCGCCAGGAACGGGACGCGCAGCGCGTTCTTCGGGGTTTTTTCCAGCATGCGGACGCGGCCCGCTGCCGGCGGATCGCCATCGCGATCGCGCAGCTCGGCACGGAATCGCTCGCGCAGCGCATCGGCCAGCCCGGGCGCCACCGCGGTCGCGTCGAGACGATTGGAGTCGTAACCGCGCTGCGCGGGATGCAGCTCCGCGATCCCTTCCATCAGCGCATGACTTTCGCGGCCGATCGTGCACAGCCCGCGGGCGCGCGCCAGCGTCTCGAACAGCAGCGTCGAGCCCGATCGCGGCGGTGACACGATGAAGATCGGCCGATCGAACACGGCATCCGCGCTGCCGGCGACGGCCCGCGCCGCGGGCTTTGCCTGCGGCGCACGCGGCTCGTCGGCGCCCGGCTGATCCTGGCGATCGGCCAGCGCCACCTTCAGCACCATCGACCGCAAGGTGGGCATGAACTGGGTCCCGTTGACCAGCTGCAACGGCGCCGCGAGCGGCTGCAGTGACGCGATCAGGGCATCGATCGCGGCTCGATAAGCGGCCCAGCCCTCGCGTTCGCTGCCGTACTGCGACCACAGCGCCTGCCAGGTGGTCACGAAGCGCGCCGCCAGCTGCTGCACGACCGGCGCCTGCGGATGCGGGCGCAGATCACCCAGCAGGAAACCGATATGGTCGCGCAGCTCCCACGGCGTCATCACCTGCGGCACGTTCATCGTCTCGAAGCGCAACCCGGGCCGGCTGTCGGCGACCGGCGCATGCGGTTGCGCCTGCCAGCCGGGACGCTGATCGCGCCCGGGTGCCCGGCCCTGCCCGACCAGGTCCCAGAACGCCTCGCTGCCGACGGTGTCGGCGACCAGATGGATGCGTTCGTCGTCCGCCGCGTTGATGACGCGATGCTCGCGCCAGGTATCGAAGATCCAGCATTCGCCGGCTGCCATGTTCACCTCGGCGTCGCCGCAGATGAAACGCACGCTGGGCCGGGTCAGGACCGGCACGTGCACACGCACGCGATCGCGCCAGTAGTAGTTGATGTCGGCGTGCGGCGTCACCTCCGCCTGTCCCGACAATTTCATCAGGCGCGTGCGACCCCAGACCGCGCCCAGACGCGCCAGGACTTGCATCAGGTACGGGCAGCGGTCGAGCCATGGCGTGGGTCGCATCGGCCCGGCGATGCTGTCGCTGTCGGGATTGCCGTGCGCGGAGATCAGGGGCAGCGCGAAGTTGCCCGGAAACCCCTGCGGGTGCGGTCGCCAGGGCTGATCGCCGAGCGCACGGACCTCGGATGCCAACCGCGCGGCGTCAAACTGCAGCGGCAGCTGGACGAACGGTACCTGCAACTTCATCGCGAGCGCCCCTCGTGCACCGGCCTGGACTTGACCACGATTTCCCTCACTCCGGACGATAGACCTCGCCGCCCGCGCGGCGGAACTCGGCCGCCTTGGCGGCCATGCCTTCGATCAGGGCCTCGCCTGCGCCGATGCCGTGCGTGGCAGCGTACTCGCGCACGTCCTGGGTGATCTTCATCGAGCAGAATTTCGGCCCGCACATCGAGCAGAAGTGCGCCGACTTGTGCGCGTCCTTGGGCAGGGTTTCGTCGTGGAAATCCCTGGCCTTGTCCGGATCGAGGCCGAGATTGAACTGGTCGTCCCAGCGGAACTCGAAGCGTGCCTTGCTCAAGGCGTTGTCGCGCGCCTGCGCGCCGGGGTGGCCCTTGGCGAGATCCGCGGCATGCGCGGCGATCTTGTAGGCGATGATGCCGTCGCGCACGTCCTGCTTGTCGGGCAGGCCGAGATGCTCCTTGGGCGTGACGTAGCAGAGCATCGCGGTGCCGTACCAGCCGATCATGGCCGCGCCGATGGCGCTGGTGATGTGGTCGTAACCGGGCGCGATGTCGGTAGTCAGCGGGCCGAGCGTGTAGAACGGCGCCTCGCCGCATTTCTCCAGTTGCCGCTCCATGTTCTCCTTGATCAGGTGCATCGGCACGTGGCCGGGGCCTTCGATCATCACCTGCGCATCGTGCTTCCAGGCGACCTGCGTCAGCTCGCCGAGGGTATCGAGTTCGGCAAACTGGGCGGCGTCGTTGGCATCCGCGATCGAGCCCGGGCGCAGACCGTCGCCCAGCGAGAACGCCACATCGTAGGCCTTCATGATGTCGCAGATGTCCTCGAAGTGCCCGTAGAGGAAGCTCTCCTTGTGGTGCGCCAGGCACCACTTGGCCATGATCGAGCCGCCGCGCGAGACGATGCCGGTGACGCGCTTCGCGGTCAGCGGAATGAACGGCAGGCGCACGCCGGCGTGGATGGTGAAGTAGTCCACGCCCTGCTCGGCCTGCTCGATGAGGGTGTCGCGGAACAGCTCCCAGGTGAGGTCCTCGGCGACGCCGCCGACCTTCTCCAGCGCCTGGTAGATCGGCACCGTGCCGATCGGCACCGGGCTGTTGCGCAGGATCCATTCGCGGGTTTCATGGATGTGCCTGCCGGTGGACAGGTCCATCACCGTGTCGGCGCCCCAGCGAATCGCCCAGACCATCTTCTCCACTTCCTCGGCGATCGAACTCGAGAGCGCGGAGTTGCCGATGTTGGCGTTGATCTTCACCAGGAAGTTGCGGCCGATGATCATCGGCTCGGATTCCGGGTGGTTGATGTTGCTGGGGATGATGGCGCGGCCACGAGCCACCTCGTCACGCACGAATTCCGGCGTAATGCGCGCCGGGATCGCCGCGCCGAAAGATTGCCCGGAATGCTGGCGCAGCAGACCGCTGTCGGCCAGCGCCTCCAGCCGCTGCTGCTCGCGGATGGCGACGAACTCCATTTCCGGGGTGATGATGCCGCGGCGCGCGTAGTGCATCTGCGTCACGTTGGCGCCGGCTTGCGCGCGGCGCGGGCGCGGCAGGTGCGGGAACCTCACCGCCGCCAGCTCGGCCGCCTCGGCATGGCGCCGCGCAAAGGTCGAGCTGCGCGCCGCCAGGGGTTCGCTGTCGCCCCGCGCCCCGATCCAGCCGTGGCGCAGCGGCGGCAGGCCGGCCGCCAGATCGACGCGATAGTCGGGATCGGTGTACGGACCCGAGGTGTCGTAGACCGCGAGCGCGGGGTTGGATTCGGCGCCGAACGTGGCCGGGGTGGCCGACTGCGCGACTGCACGCATCGGCACGCGCAGGTCGGGCCGGCTGCCGGCGACATAGATCCGGGCCGAGCCGCGCAGCGGTTCGGTCACCGCAGCCGACAGTGCCTCGGTCGCACGCAGCAATTCGGAAGCAAGGGCGTTCATGGGCATCGTCCTGGTGGCGGCGGACGAAGCGGCGGCATCGGGTGACCCCGACGAAGCTCCCTACGCCGGAATGAGCCGGATCAGGTTCGAAGGGTCTCTCTCAGCCTGCGATGGACAGGCACCCCCGCTTCCGTCCTCTATTCAAGCACGAAGCGGATGCGGCCGGCGAGCCGCCGGTCAGCGCGGCGCGTAGGCGCGCAGGAACATCTCCACGGCCGCGACCACGTTGGCGCGCACTTCGCGCTCGATGGTCTCGAGGCAGTCGCCCTCGCAGCCGAACAGGCGTCTGAGGTGCATGTCGCCCTTGAGCAGGGCCAGAAACTGCACCGCCGCCCGATGCACGTCGGGGATATCCAGCTCGCCCCCGGCGACGGCAGCCTCGAGGAACTGCTCCATCAGCGCATGACCGCGCGCCGGACCTTCCTCCCACAGCAGCTGACCGAGGCGCGGGTTGCCCTCGCGGCAGTCGCTGACGATGGCCCGCCACGTGCCGATGGCCTCGGCGCTGACCATCGCGTCGGCATGCGCCTGGGCGATCTGCAGCAGCGCGGCGCGGATGCCGCCGCCATTGGCGTGGAACAGCGCATCCGGGATCAGCGCCTGGCAGCGGGCCCGGATGGCCTCGCGAAACAGGCGGTCCTTGTCGCCGAAGTGGCTGTAGACGGTGAGCTTGGAAACGCCGGCTTCCGCCGCCACCGCGTCCATGCTGGTGCCTTCGTAGCCGTGCTGCACGAACAGCTGCTTTGCGGCCTCGAGTATGGCCAGCCGCTTGCCCATGTCCTTGGGCCGGCCAGGGCCGCAGGGACGAGCGGGATCGACGGGCTTGCTTGCCGGGTTCATGCTGATTATTATACGATCAAGTTCACTAATAATCCAGCGCGGTACCCAAGCCGCCGGCCCCGATGCCATGACCGCAGCCGAACTCGTGCTCAACCCCGCGTATCGCCACGCGCAACGCAACTTTGCCGCCTGGCTGGACGCGACCGACGGCGTGCGTCGTCACGCATTCAGCGCACGCGCGGCACTGCGCGCATTGAGCGCGGTGGAGCGCAGCCGTCTGGCGCGCTGGCTGGCCTGGCTCGGTGTCAGCGAAGCGCTGCGCGACAAACTGCCGCTGGGTGAACGACTGCTGCATCTGGATGCCACCCTGGCGCGCGCGGTGATGGCGGCCAGCCGTCGCCTGCCGCAGCGCCGCGGACGCGATGCACGCTTCGAGATGACGTCCGTCAATCGCGCCGGATGACCTCCGGCACTGCGCAGACGGCCTGCGCTGAGGCAGTTTCGCGTTGCCGCTGCCGACACCTGCGCCTATGCTTTGCGTCTTCCCGCGCCGCAAGTGAACCTGCTCATGACCCTCGATTTCGCCCAAGCCCGCCAGACCATGGTCGAAAGCCAGGTGCGCACCTGGGATGTGCTCGACCCGCGCGTGCTCGACGTGCTGTCGCGCGTGCACCGCGAGGATTTCGTGCCGGCGGCGCATCGCGCGCTGGCATTCGCCGATCTCGAGCTGCCACTCGGCCATGATGAAGTCATGATGAAACCGGTGGTCGAGGGACGCCTGCTGCAGGCGCTGGCGCTGCAACCGGGCGACGAGGTCCTGGAGATCGGCACCGGCTCGGGCTTCCTCACCGCCTGCCTGGCGACGCTGGCGCGCCGTGTCATCAGCGTGGATCTGCACGGCGATTTCGTCCATGCCGCGCAGACCCGACTACTGGCCGCCGGGCTGGGCAATGTCGAACTGGTGGTCGCCGAGGCGGTGTGCGGTTTCGTGCCCGGGCGCCGTTTCGACGCCATCGCCGTGACCGGTGCCCTGTACCGTATTCCCGAACGGTTCCTCGACTGGCTGCGCCCGGGCGGCCGCCTGTTCGCCATCCGCGGCGAGTCGCCGGCGATGCAGGCGGTGCGGGTGCAGGACAGCGGCGCCGGCCGTTTCAGCGAAGAGAGCCTGTTCGAGACCGATCTGCCCTATCTCGCGCATGCCGCACCGCCGCCGCGCTTTGCCCTCTGAGCACCCTCGAATTTCCAAGGAATCCGCCCCATGAGCCGTCCGATGATCCGCACGCTGCTGCCTTTCGCCGTGGCCCTGGCGCTGTTGCCGGGCCTGGCCGGTGCGGAAGACCTGCTGCAGGCCTATCAGCAGGCGCGTGACTCCGACCCGGTGCTGGCGCAGGCCGGAGCGCAGCAGCGCGCCACGCAGGAGGGCATCACCCAGGCACGCGCGCTGCTGCTGCCTCAGATCGCCGCCAGTTACAGCTATTCCAAGAGCCACGGCACTTCCAGCAGCACGCAGCCGTTCAGCACCAATACCGGCTTCCAGATCTTCAATTTCACGTCGTCGAGCAGCAATTACGGCACCACCCTGCAAGGCACGCTCAGCCAGACTCTGTTCGATTTCTCCAAGTGGTCCAACTACAAATCGAGCAAGGCGCTAGCCGCCAGCCAGGACGCCAGCTACGAGTCGCAAGCGCAGAACCTCTACCTGCGCGTGGCCACCGCCTACTTCGCCGTGCTCACCGCGCGCGACCAGCTGAGCTTTGCCGAGTCCAACGAAAAAGCCCTGGCCAGCCAGCTCGACCAGGCCCAGCAGCGTTTCAATGTCGGTCTTGCGGCGATCACCGATGTCAACCAGGCCAAGGCCCAGCACGATGCCGCGGTCGCCACCGTGATCAGCTCGCGCAATGCCCTCGACGATGCCCGCGAAGCGCTGACCCAGATCACCGGCAAGCCGGCCACCGATCTGCGCGTGCTGCGCAACGATATTCCGATGCTGCCGCCGACACCCAGCGATCAGGAGGCCTGGGTCAACCAGGCACTGGCGCAGAACCCGGCCCTGCTGGCGCAGCAGCAGCAGGTGCGCTCGGCCAATGACAGCATCAGCGCCGCCCGCGCCGGCCATCTGCCGACCCTTTCGGCTCAGCTCACCTACACCCGCGCACCGGGCTGGGGCGACCAGACGTCCCGGCTCGGCGGCATCGGCGCCTACCACACCAACAACATGAGCCGCGACACCGCGATCGGCGTGGTACTGAGCGTGCCGATCTTCAGCGGCGGCGCCACGCAGTCGCGCGTGCGTCAGGCGATCGACCAGCGCGACGTGCAGCAGGACGTGCTCGAGCAGGACCGTCGCGCGCTCGTTCGCAATACCCGCAACGCCTATCGCTCGATCATCGCCGGCATCAGCAGCGTCGAGGCCAACCGCCAGGCGGTGGTCTCGGCCCGGAGCTCGCTGGATGCGACCCAGGCCGGCTACGAGGTCGGCACCCAGACCATCGTCGATGTGCTGCTGGCTCAGCAGACGCTGTTCCAGGCCGAGAGCGCCTATTCGCTGGCGCGCCACTCGCTGGTGATCAACCAGCTCACGCTCAAGGCCGACGCCGGCACGCTCGGCTACAAGGATCTCGAACAGGTCAACGCGTTGCTGAAGTAACCGGCGGCATCCGCACGGCATCGCCGCAGCGGCCTTTGCGCAGCAGCTGCTCGATCGGCGCCAGCGTCGCCGCCAGCGCACCGCGACCCTGGGCGATCACCCTCATCCCGGCCATGCCGGCCTGCTCGCGGGCCGGCGGGTCCGCCAGCCAGTCCAGGAGCGCCGGAGCCAGTCCGGCGATATCGGCGATACGGCGCGCGGCGCCTGCGGCCAGCAGTGCGTCGGTGATCTCCTCGAAATTGAACGTGTACGGACCGACCAGCACCGGCACCGCCAGGGCCGCCGGTTCCAGCACATTGTGGCCTCCGATCGGCGCCAGGCTGCCGGCGACGAACGCGACCTCGGCGGCGGCGTAGAAATCCAGCAGCTCGCCCAGCGTGTCGATCACGAAGCACTGGGTCGACAGCTCCGGCAACCGGTCCGACTGGCGCGTGGCCACCACAAAGCCGAGGCTGCGCGCCGCCTGCTCGACCGGACGGAATCGTTCGGGATGCCGCGGAGCGATCAGCAGCAGCGCATCCGGCATCCGCCGCATCACGGCCCGGTGGGCCTGCAGCACGGCCAGCTCCTCGGGCTCGTGGGTGCTGGCCGCAACCCATACCGGGCGCGCGCAACCCCAATGCCGGCGCATCGCCGCCCCGGCACGCTGCGCGGCGAGCGGCGGCGGCATGTCGTACTTGAGATTGCCGACGACGCTGATGCGTGCGGCCGGCACGCCCAGTTCGCCGTAGCGCTGGGCGTCGGCGCGCGTCTGCGCGGCGACATGGGCCACGCTGCGCAAAGCCGTGCGGATCAGCGTGCGCCCCGGCCAGTAGCCGCGCATCGAACGCTGCGACAGCCGCGCGTTGGCGATCACGATCGGCACGCGCGCGCGCGCGCAGGCGGCGTAGAGATTGGGCCAGATCTCGGTCTCGACGATCACCCCGAGGCAGGGCCGCACCCGGGCCAGGAAGCGGCGCACCGCACCGGGCAGGTCGTATGGCAGATAGACGTGCAGCACGCGTGCGCCGAACAGCTGGCGCACGCGCGCCGAACCGGTCGGCGTCACCGTGGTCAGCAGCAGGGGACGCTCGGGATGCTGCGCCAGCAGCGCTTCGACCAGCGGCACCGCCGCATTGACCTCGCCGACCGAAACGGCGTGCACCCACATCGCACCGGCGACCGGCGGGGGATCGAAGAAACCGAAGCGCTCGCGCCAACGGCCGAAGTAGTCGTGGTAGCGCACGCCGCGCGCGGCCAGCCGCAGCATCACCAGCGGCGTCAGCAGATACAGGGCCAGGGTGTAGAGAAGACGCGGCAGCACGGCGCTCGCTCGCAGCAGGCGCGGCAGTATAGCGGCGCGGCAACGGTCACCCGGCCGCGAAGGGAGCCTGCGGCCGCTGGCGCATGGCCCGGTGCTACCATCGCGGCGCATGCCGTCGTCGTCCCGCTTGCCCGTCCCCCGCCGCCTGCTGGCGCCGCGCCACTGGCCGGCGTGGATCGGCGTGGCCGCCATCCGCGCGGTCGCGGCCTTGCCCTATCCGATGCTGCTGACACTGGGCGGCGCGCTCGGTCATCTCGCTGCACCGTTGCTGCCCGCGCGGCGTCGCGTCGCCGCGCGCAATCTGGCGCTGTGCTTTCCCGAACTCGACGCCGGCGCGCGCGCGCGGCTGCTGGCGGCGAATCTGCGCGACCTCGGCTGCATGCTGGCGGAGTTCGCGCTGGGCTGGATGGGCAGCGACGCCGCGCTGGCGCGCGTGCCGCTGACCATCGACGGACTGGAGCATCTCGCCGCGGCGCGTGCCGCCGGACACGGCGTGCTGCTGGTCGGCGGCCATTTCTCGCACCTCGAGCTCTGCGCCCGGCTGGTCTCGCAGCGCATCCGCATCGCCGGCATGTACCGGGTGATGGACAACCCGGTGTTCGAACACGTGGTGCTGCAGGCGCGTCTGCACTACGCCGATGCGATGTTCACCCGCGAGCAGTTGCGCGCGACGGTGAAGTACCTGCGCGGTGGCGGCACGGTCTGGTACGCGCCCGACCAGGACATGCGCGGCAAGGATCACGTGTTCGTGCCGTTCTTCGGCGTGCCGGCGGCAACCATTCCCGCGACGCATCACCTGGCCCGGCTGTCCGGCGCCGCGGTGCTGCCGTTCGCGCACCGGCGCCTGCCCGGCGGCGGCTACGCGATCCGCATCGAGGCACCGCTCGCGGACTTTCCCGGCGTCGACGCGATCGCCGACACCGCACGCGTCAACGCCGCGATCGAGCGGATGGTGCGCGCGGCGCCGGAGCAGTACCTGTGGGTGCACAAGCGCTTCAAGACGCGCCCGCCCGGCGCCGCACCGATCTACTGATCGCGGGCGGCGCGGCGGGCGGCGTGCACGCGTGCCTCGTGCAGCTTGGCGTACTTGAGGAACACGTAGTAGGCGCCGGTCGCCGCGCTGATGAAGCCGGCCCAGCCGTTGAGCAAATAGCGCTTGCCGAGATACTGGCGCAGGAAGAACACCGGCGGATAGAGCAGCATGCGCGTGCGCACGAAACGCACGCGCTGCGCCTGCTTGTGCGCGACCAGCCCGCTCGAATAGGCGTTGATCTTGGCCACCTTGGTGGCGATGTCAGGCTCGCCGTAGTGCAGGAACACCGCCCGGCGCAGCGTGCGCAGCGGGGCGTCGCTGACCGGAGCGGCGTGCACCGGCACGGGGTTCATGCGAACGCGGCGGCGATCGAACAGCCGCAGGTGCGTGTTGATCCGGCTGCCGCGGTGCTGGAACGCCCAGAACATCAGCTCGCGCCGCGGCAGGCGAAAGCCGGCGACACGCGGCGCCACCAGCGCGGCCTCGATCGCGCCGCGTGCCTGCGGCGTCAGCGCCTCGTCGGCGTCCAGCAGCAGCACCCAGTCGTGCGCGGCGAGATCGATCGCGCGCTGCTTCTGCGGTCCGTAGTCGTCGAAGGCGTGCGCCGCGACCCGGGCACCGTGCGCCGCGGCGATCGCCAGCGTGACGTCGGTCGAGCCCGAATCGAGAACCACGATTTCGTCGGCAAAGGCCGCCGAATCGAGACAGCGCGCCAGCGTGGCGGCGTTGTTGAACGTGGTCACCACCAGCGACAGCGGCTCACGCGCCATGCGCATCCTCCCGCGTGTCCGCAGGCGCCAGCAGGGCCCCGACCCAGAGCGCCAGCAGCCAGAAAAACAGCAGCCCCCACCATGCCGAGTAGAAGGCCAGCGAGGTGTTGAGCGGAAACACCGCCGCACCCAGCGCCACGGTCGCCGGCCAGGCGCGCGCGCGCGCCGCGGTACCGGCACGCCACCAGGCGCGCACCGCCGCGACGACACCGGCCAGCCACAGCGCGAAGCCGGCGGTACCGGTTTCACTGAGCACCTCGAGCACGATCTGGTGCGCGTGGAACGCGCCCTCATCGGAGCCCGGGTGCACGAACGGATCGCCCGGCCGCGCGTAGGCCGGATAGGCGTAACGGAAGCCGCGCACGCCGACACCGGTCAGCGGATGCGCCGCGATCATGCGCAGCGTGGTCCCCCACAGGCTCAGCCGGTAGGACAGCGCGGCATTCAGGCCCTGCTCCGAACCCGACAGCGCCAGCAGGGTGCGACCCATGCGCGCATCGAACCGGTGCGAGGTCTGCCACGCCACGGCCATGCCCGAAACCGCGATCACCGCCAGCGCCGCGGATCCGAGCAGAAAGCGCCGCGGCGAGGCCGCCTCGCGCCAGAGAAACGCCAGCGTCACCACCGCGTAGGTGATCCACGCCGCGCGCGATCCGGCCAGCAGGATCGGACCGAGCAGGAACAGGAAGGCAAGGCCCAGTCCGCGCCGCCCGAATCGCCGTCGCACGGTCTCGAACAGGAACGGCGCCAGCACCGCCAGCACCTGGCCGAGCTTGGGATCACCGGCGCCGAAGATGCCGGTCAAGCGATGCGGCTCCGGCGCCCCGCGCAGGCTCCAGCCGGTCAGGGCCTGGATCCAGGCATCGGCCGTCCACAGCGCCGCCAGCGTCGCGACGGCGGTCGTCAGCGCCCGCACGCGGCCCTCGCCGCGCAGCGCCCAGGCGGCATAGAGCATCAGCGGCAGATAGCGCAGCAGCGCCAGCACGGTCAGTGCGCTGCGTCCGGGCGCAACGGCCGCAACCAGCGACAGCACGGCCGCCAGCACGTAGCAGGCCCACAATGCCAGCGCGAGACGCGCAGCGGGCGTGGCGAGCAGGGCGCGCGGGTCGCGCGCCAGCACGATCGCGGCAGCGACAATGCAGGCCAGCACGCCCGCTTCGGCACTGCGTGCGAACGGCAGCAGCGCGAGAATCGCCCACAGCGGCAGCAGCGGCGAACGCAGCGCGGCGATCGGCCGGGCACGCAGCGGAACGGAATCGGTCATGGCGGCGCGCGCAACGGGGACGCGCGATTGTACGGCGCGCCTGCGATGCGCAGGGTCATCGTCGCGCGCGGCGTCCGCTCAGTCGCTCGGCGCGGCGGCCAGTTCGGCGTACAGCTCCAGCGTCGCCCGCTGCATGTCGTCGAGCCGGTAGCGGGTGAGCGGCGCGATCGGCGGCGCCAGTCGCAGCAGCTCGGCGGCGCGCTCGACCAGCCGCTCGCGATCACCGGCCGGCACGCGCCCGGCCGGATACAGCTCGGCCAGCAGTTCGCCGACGCCGCCGTGGGCGTAGCCCAGCACCGGCCGGCACAGGGCCAGCGCCTCGATCACGGTACGGCCGAATGCTTCCGGTTGCGTCGACAGCTGCAGCACCAGATCGGATATCGCGTAGATGTCGCGCACGTCGGTGCGCGGCGGCGCCATCACCACCGCATCGGCAACGCCGCGAGCCGCCGCCAGATCGCGCAACTCCGCCCGATAGGCCTCGCGGCCGGTCTCGACCACGCCCAACAGCAGCAGGCGTGTGGTGATGCCGCGCGACTTCAGTGCGGCGACCAGCTCGATCGCCTCGGCATGGCCTTTCAACCGCGTGCCGCGGCCGGGCAGGGTCAGCAGCGGTGCGCCGGCCAGCGCCGGATACTCGGCGAAGAACGCCGAGCGCCAGGCCTCGTCGGCACGATGGCCGTAGGGAAACGCCGCGCGGTCGATGCCGCGCGGGATCACCCGGATGCGGGCTTGGTCAAGCTGCGGATAGTGCGCCAGCACGTAATCGCGCACCGTCTGCGAAACCGCGATCACGCGCTCGCCGCGCACCATCACGCCGCTGTAGATGCCGGGCGAATTGAGGCCGTGCACGGTGGTGACGAAATGCGGCTGCGGGTGCAGCCCGCGCAGCGCCAGCCGCGCCATCCAGGCCGGCAGACGGGAGCGCGCATGAACGACGTCGGGCTTGATCTCGGCCAGCAGCCGCTTCAGCGGCGCCACGTGCTGCAGCGTGCGCAACGACTTGCGGCCCAGATCCAGCGGCACGTGCTCGCTGCCCTCGGCGCGCAGCTGCTCGACCAGCCGGCCGCCGGACGAGATCACCAGCGACCAGTGCCCTGCGGCCACCAACGCGCGGCCGATCTCCAGCGTGCTGCGCTCGGCCCCGCCGCTGTCGAGCGCGGGGATCATCTGGACAACGGTCAGCCGCCGTCCGCTGGCGGTCGGGGCAGGCATCACGGGTGCGGGACGGACCGGACGATACATGGCGCCCGATACCAAGCAAGTTCGATGCCGGGATCAGCCGCGCAGCACGTAGTGCGCACCGCAATAGGGACAGACCGATTCACCGCCCTCGTCCTCGATCGGCAGGTAGACGCGCGGATGCGAGTTCCACAGCGTCATCCCCGGCATCGGGCACGCCAGCGGCAGGTCGGCGCGGGTCACCTCGTAACGCTGCTCGGCATTGGCGAGCCGCAACGCGGGCACGGCAGGATCGGATCGGGTCATGACGCATTCCGTCAGTCAGGCGCCCAGTGTAGCAAGGGCGCCTTGGCCACCGGCGACCGCGCCCACGCCCTCAGGGCGCGCCGGGCCCCGGTCCGTGGCTGCCCGCGAACAGACCGGCTCCGTCGCCACCGGGGAGGGAGATGGCGGCGGAGCCGGCGGGGCTTACTTCTTGCCGGCCATCGCGGCCATCGCCTTGGCGAAGGCGCCGGCCTCGTCGGCCTCGACGGTGATGCGCACGCGCACCGCATCGCTGACCATCGGCACGTAGGCGCCGACGCCGAACGCGCTGCGCCGGATCGTGGTGGTGGCGTTGAAGCCGATGGCCGGCGCCTTCAGCATCGGCTGCTCGCCGATCCGGTTCAGATGGACCGCCAGCGTCACCGGCCGGGTCACGCCGTGCGCGGTCAGTTCGCCGTCCACGGTCAGCTCGCCGGGCCTGGCGCCCGGAATCACCCGGGTGCTCTTGAACGTGACGTCCGGATATTTGGCGGCATCGAAAAAGTCGGGCAGCTTCAGGTGCTCGTCCAGCGCCGGCACATGGGTGTCCAGACCCGCCAGCGGCAGGGTCACCGTGACCGAGGAGCGGGCCGGATCGGCGGCGTCGTAGACCAGCGTGCCGCGGATGGTGTTGAAGTTGGCGCAGGGATTGGAGAAGCCGAAGTGGTTCCAGCAGAAACTGACCTGGGTGTGATTGGGATCGAGCGTGTAGGTCATCGGTGCGGCAAAGGCAGGCGCTGCGGCGAAGACGAGCGCGGCGAGCAGGGCATAACGGAAGGTGCGCATGACGGATGTCCTCGGTGAGGGATGCGGGCGGGTCAGGCGATTGAGCAGGCTTCGTCGAAAGTGAAGCGCGGGCTGCGCGGGAACAGGTCGCGGCTGGCGTCGCCGTAACCGATGTTGATCAGGAAATTGGACTGGACCGTGGTGCCGCTGAAAAATGCCGCGTCGACCCTGGCGTTGTCGAAACCCGACATCGGACCGCAGTCGAGGCCCAGCGAGCGCGCGGCGAGGATCAGGTAGGCGCCCTGCAGGGTACCGTTGCGAAACGCGGTGATTTCCGCCAGCGCCTTGTTGCCGGCGAACCAGCTGCGGGCGTCGGCGTGCGGAAACAGCTTGGGCAGGTGCTCGTAGAACGCCGCGTCGGTGCCGACGATCGCGGTCACCGGCGCGGCCAGGGTCTTGGCGCGGTTGCCGTCCGACAAGGCCGGCGCCAGCCGCTCCTTGGCCGCGGCCGTCTTCACGAACACGATCCGTGCCGGCGAGCAGTTGGCGCTGGTCGGCGCCATCTTGGCCAGGTCATAGATCTGCCGCAGCTGCGCGTCGCTGACCTCGCGCGGCAGCCACGCATTGTGGGTGCGGGCGTTGCGGAACAGCTGGTCGAGCGCGGCGTCATTGAGCGGATGCGTCATCGATATTCCCTTGGCAGGCCGCGGCGGCGGCGCGAGACTCGGCAGTGTAGGCGCTGCTCCGCCACGCCGCAGCGCGCGTGCCGGCAACACAATGTGCGCAACCGATTGACAATGCGGCGTGAGGTCCGCGGCGATGCAGGACGCATGGGTGATCACCGACGGCGGTGCCGGCAACCGGCGCCAGGCGCTCGCGCTGGCGCGGGCGCTGGGCCTGGACAATCGCAGCCTGGTCCTCGCCAGCCGCGCGCCCTGGTCGTGGCTGGCGCCGCGGCTGACGCTGGGCGGCCGCATGGCCTGGCCCGCCGCGCAACGGTCCGCGCTGGTGCCGCCCTGGCCGGCGCTGGTGATCGGCTGCGGCCGCGATGCCGCGCTGGCGACGCGCCTGATCCGGCGGCTGAGCGCCGGTGCCTGCCGCAGCGTGCAGATCCTCGACCCGCGCGCCCCGGCGCGGCATTGGGACCTGCTGATCGCCCCGCGTCACGACGACCTCGAGGGCGGCAACGTGCTGCATCCGATCGGCTCGCTGCACCCGGTGGACGCGGCCTGGCTGGCCGCCGGACGCGAAGCGCATGCCGCGTTCGCCGCGCTGCCGCGACCGCGGCTGGCGCTGCTGCTGGGCGGACCGCGGCGCGGCGTCACGCTCGACGCGGCCTGGGCCGGGGCTCTGATCGCGGGCCTGCGCGCGCGCCTGGCGCGTGACGGCGGCAGCGTGCTGCTCAGCGCCTCGCGACGCACGCCGCCGGCACTGGTGGCCGCGGTCAGCGACGCGCTGGCCGGCGTCTCCGGCGTGCGCTGGCGCGGCGCGCAGGATGGCCCCAATCCGTACCCCGGCCTGCTGGCCTGGGCCGACCGCGTGATCGTCAGCCCCGACTCGGTGAACATGCTCTCGGAAGCGGCCGCGACCGGGGTTCCGGCGCACACGCTGGTCCGTGCACCGCTGCCACGCCGTCTCGCCCGCTTTCACGCCGCGCTGCGCGCCGGCGGCTGGCTGGCCGACCTTGACGCCGACAGCG
>JAGWPB010000053.1 GCA_028870665.1 Lysobacteraceae bacterium | reverse complement strand
CGGTGGGCGACCTGCTGCTGCACGCCTATCCCGACCGCATCGCCCTGCGCGATCCGGCGCAGCCGCTGCGCTACGTGCTGGCCAATGGCCGCGGCGTGCGCCTGCACGAGGCCAGCAGCCTGATCGGCGAGCCGTGGCTGGTGGTCACCGACCTGCGCCTGGAGGCCCGCGACAGCCTGATCTTCGCCGCCGCGCCGTTCGATCCCGGACTGCTCGAGCGCGATTACCCCGAGCGTTTCGCGCGCGTGCGCAGCGTGCGCTGGAATGCCGAGCGCGATGCCGCCGAGGCCTTCGAGGAACATCGTTTCGACGCCCTGGTGCTGGAGCGGCGCGGCGTGCCGGTCGGCGACGCCGACGCCGTGCCGGCGCTACTGGCGGCGCTGCGCGCGCAGGGTCTCGAGGCGTTGCCGTGGAGCGACGGCACGCGCCGCCTGCGTCTGCGCGTGCAGTCGCTGCGCGACTGGATGCCGGAACTGGCGCTGCCGGACCTGTCCGATGCGACCTTGCTGGACTCCCTCGACGTCTGGCTGGCACCGCATCTCGCCGGCAAGCGTCGGCTCGATGCCCTCGGCGCGACCGAACTGGCGGGGGCGCTGTCGGCCCTGCTCGATCATGCGCAGCGACGCGCCCTCGACGCCGAGGCGCCCGCCGCCCTGACCGTGCCCAGCGGCATGACCCGCACGCTCGACTACGCGCCCGGCCGGCCGCCGGTGCTGGCGGTCAAGCTGCAGGAGCTGTTCGGCCTGGCCGACACGCCGCGCATCGCCGGCGGCCGCGTGCCGGTGACCCTGCACCTGCTCTCGCCGGGCGGCCGCCCGATCCAGGTGACCCAGGATCTGCGCGGCTTCTGGGACCGCACCTATCCCGAGGTGAAGAAGGAACTGAAGGGCCGCTATCCGAGGCATCCATGGCCGGATGACCCCTGGAGCGCTAAGCCGACCCATCGCGCCAAGCCGCGCGGCACCTGAGTCGCGTGGGGATGCCGGTCCCATCGGTTCGGCCTCCCTGCCTCACCGTGGGACTCCCGCCCTGCGCCGTCCCGGCTGCGGGCGCTCGCCGCCGCGCGATCTGCCACCGGCAGATCGCCGACGCGGCGTCTCGCCCCTGGCCCGACGATCCGTGGTCCGCGATCCCGACCCGTCGCGCCAGGCCGCCTCGCGGCTCGGTTTGATGCAGACGATACACTCGCCATCGCTGACGGCATCGAGGCATCGCCATGTCCGGAATCGGTACTGCGTCGCTGCGCGGGCTGCGCGCCCTCGGCGCGGCGCTCGGGCTGCTGCTGGCGGTCTACGTCCCCACCTTTGCGCTGGTGGCGGCTCTGCATCTGTCCATCGCCCATGCCGTGCCGGTGATCATCGTGGTGAGCACGGTGCTGGCGCTGGCGCTCATGCGGGTACTGCAGGGGCGTGCCGGGCTGACATTCGCGGACTTCGGGCTGCGCTGGCCGAAGTGGCGGGATCTCGTCGTCGCCATCGTCATCGCGGTGCCCGTCGCGACAGTCGTCAACGTGCTGCTGTCGCCTGCGCACGAATCGGGCCCGCTGGCGGGTCTGAACCTCGCGCCAGCTCTGGCGTTGCTCTATTTCGGACTGGGCGCCCCGCTGCAGGAAGAGCTGATCTTTCGCGGCTTGCTGCAAACCGCAACGACGCGCGTGCTTGCCGTTCCGGGTTCGGCGACCGCTCGCACCGGCCTCGCGGCGATCGCGATCGCAGCGACCCTGTTCGCGTTGGCGCATCTCGCCGTCGGCCCCTGGACCGCCGCCGCCGCACTGGTGCTCGGTCTGCTGGCGGGCGAGTGGCGCCGGCGCAGCGCGAGCCTGATCCCCGCGATCGCGATCCACGCGATCTTCAATCTCCCCGGGCTGCTGGTGGCGATCCGCTGAACCGGACCTCGAAAGGTGCCCATGGCCGCTCATGCCTCCACAAGCGTCACCGATCTGCCTGACATCGGCATCCATTGGCGGTTGCGGGAGTACGCGCTCTACGTCACCGGCTGGCTGCTGCTGGGCCTGTGGCAGGGCATCAACAGCGCGCTGGGCCATCGCGGCGACGTGCCGCCGCTGCCGCTGTGGCAGCCGCTGACCTGGGAGCTGAGCAGCACGCTGACGGTGGGCGCGCTGGCGCTGCTGGTGTTCCGCTTCGAGGCGCGCTTCGCGCTGGGCGGCGGGCGCACGCTGCGCCATCTGCCGCTGCATGCACTGGCCGCGGTGACGTTTTCGCTGCTGCACGTGGCCGCGATGGTCGGTCTGCGCAAGATCGTCTATGCGCTGGTCGGCGGCCACTACGCCTTCGGCGGCGCGGTGCCGTTGTTCTACGAGTTCCAGAAGGACGTGATCACCTACGCGGTGATCATCGGCGCGTGCGTCTGGCTGCGCACGCGCCGCGAGCGCCATCGGCGCGAGCTGGACGCGCTGCGCCTGGCGCGCGAGCTGAGCGAGGCACGGCTGACGCAGCTGAGCGCGCAGGTCGAGCCGCACTTCATGTTCAACGCGCTCAACACCATCGCCAGCCGCATGCATGACGACGTGGACGCCGCGGATCGTCTGCTGGTGGCGCTGGCCGATCTGCTGCGCACGGCGCTGGCCGGCGCGCAAAGCCCGTATGCGCGGGTGCGCGACGAACTGGCCTGGTTGCGCAGCTACTGCGCGCTGATGGGCGAGCGCCAGCCCGGTCGCCTGCAGGTGCGCATCGACGCCGATCCCGTGGCGCTGACGGCGCGGATGCCGCGCTTGCTGTTGCAGCCCCTGGTCGAAAACGCGTTTCGCCACGGTCTCGTCGATGGCCGCGGCACGCTGCTCGTGACCCTGCGCGGCGCGGCCGGCGAACTGCACTGCGCGGTCAGCGACGACGGTGCGGGTTACCGCGCCGGGCGCGAGGGCATCGGTCTGGCCAATGTGCGCGAGCGGCTGCGGCTGCTCTACGGCGAGCGCGCCGCGCTGGAGATCGCGGCGCGGCCCGAGGCCGGCACCATGGTTTCGGTAAGGCTGCCGCTGGAGCCGGCCGATGCTTGAGGTCGCCCTCGTCGAGGACGAGGCGCCGGCGCGCGCGCGGCTGAAACGCCTGCTGGCTGCGCATGCCGATGTGCGCGTCGTCGGCGAGGCCGAGGACCTGGTCGGCGCGCTGGCGCTGCTGCGCGCGACGCGCCCGGCGCTGCTGTTCCTCGACGTGCAACTCGGCCGCGACGACGCCTTCGCGCTGCTGCGCCGCCTGCCCGAACGGCAGCCGCTGGTCGTGTTCGCCACCGCCTATCACGAGCACGCGCTGCGCGCCTTCGAGGTGGCCGCGGTCGATTACCTGCTCAAGCCCTTCGACGGCGAACGCCTGGCGCGTGCCCTGGCACGCGTGCGGGCGCGACTGGCCGAGACGGACGCGCTGCCCGCCGACGAGGACGTGCGGCGCCTGCGTGCGGCATGGTCGCCCGCCGCCCAGCCGTCGCGACTGGTGGTGCAGGACCGCGGACGGCGCATCGTGGTGCCGCTGGCCGATCTGCTGCGCGTCAGCGCCTGCGGCAACTACGTCGAGCTGCATACCGCCCGGCACCGCTACCTGCTGCGCACGCCGCTGGCGCGGCTGGCCCTGCGCCTCGACCCGGCGCAGTTCCTGCGCGTGCACCGCAGCCATCTGCTGCGCGCCGACCAGATCGTCAGCATCAGCCCGCGCGCCCACGGCGACGCCGAGCTGCACCTGCGCGACGGCAGCACCCTGCTGCTCAGCCGGCGCTACCGCGACGCACTGCCCGCCGACCTGCGCGGCGTCATCCCGCTCGCGTCAGCCGCGGTCCCGCCCGTCACATAAGGCTTGCGCGCGCGCGGCGCGATGGCAGTCTGGGGGCATCGCTCGCATGCTGCTCCGGGAGGACTCATGGATCGTCGTCGCTTTTTGCAGGATGCCGCCGCGGCCTCGCTGCTGCCCCTGCTCGGTTCGCGCCTGCTCGCGCCTGCGTGGGCCGGATCGCCCTTGGGCGCTCCGCGCTCCCGCGTGCGTCCAGGCGATCCGGGCTGGCCAGCCGCGGCGCAGTGGGAACAACTGCGGCAAGCCGTCGGCGGCCGGCTGATCGAGCTGCAGTCGCCGCTGCATGCGTGCCTGAAAGCACCCGACAACGACGCTTGCAGGGCGATGTTTGCCCAGCTGCGCAATCCGTTCTACATCGGCGACCAGCCGGGGCTGACGCAGAGTTCGGGCTGGTTCCGTGCCTGGACTTCGCATCCCAGCGCCTATGCCGTGGCCGCCGAGAGCACTGCCGATGTGGTGGCAGCGGTCAACTTCGCCCGCGCGCACAATCTGCGGCTGGTGGTGAAGGGCGGTGGCCACAGTTATCAAGGCACCTCCGACGCCGCGGACTCGCTGCTGGTGTGGACGCGGCACATGAGCGCCATCACCCTGCACGACGCCTTCGTCGGCCAGGGCTGCGCGGGCACGCAGGCGCCGCAGCCGGCGGTCACGATCGAGGCGGGCGCGATGTGGGCCGACGCCTACCACGCGGTCACCACGCAGGCGGGCCGCTACGTGCAGGGCGGCGGCTGCACCTCGGTCGGCGTCGCCGGACTGGTGCAGAGCGGCGGCTTCGGCAGCTTCTCGAAAAACTACGGCACCGCCGCGGCGGGCCTGCTGGAAGCCGAGATCGTCACCGCCGACGGCGCGGTGCGCATCGCCAACGCCTGCACGAACCCCGACCTGTTCTGGGGCATCAAGGGCGGTGGCGGCGGCAGTCTCGGCGTGGTGACCCGGCTGACCCTGCGCACGCGCGAGCTTGCGCAACACTTCGGCGGCGCCAGCGCCAAGATCAAGGCAACGTCCGCAACGGCCTTTCGCGCACTGATCGGCCACTTCGTGGATTTCTACGCCGAGCATCTGCTCAACCCGCACTGGGGCGAGCAGATCAAACTCGAGCCGGACCATACGCTCGACATCTCGATGGTGTCGCAAGGGCTCGACAGCGCGCAGGCGCGGGCGGTGTGGCAACCGTTCTTCGACTGGGTGGCGCAGTCGCCGCACGACTACGTGCTGGCCGAGGCGCCGAGCATCGGCAGCGGGCTGGCGCGCCACTGGTGGGACGTCGCCTGGCGCGAGCAGCACGCGCCGGGTTCGATGATCGCCGACCCGCGTCCCGGCGCGCCGTCCTGGCATGCCTGGTGGTCCGGCGACGGTGATCAGGTGGGCGTGTACTGGCATGGTTTCGAGTCGGCGTGGTTGCCTGCCACGCTGCTTGCGAAACCCCATCGGCAACGCCTGGCTGATGCGTTGTTCGCGGCCAGCGCGCATTGGGAAGTCGGGCTGCACTTCAACAAGGGCCTGGCCGGCGCGCCAGCAGCGGAGGTGGCAGCAGCGCGCGATACCGCGACCCATCCGGCGGTGCTGGGGGCCTTCGCGCTGGCGATCATCGCGGCGGGCGGGCCGCCACCCTTTCCGGGCAACCCGTTCCACGCACCGGCCCCCGAGGTGGCGCAGGAGCATGCCGCCCGGGTCGCCAGCGCGATGGCGGCGCTGCGCCGGGTGGCGCCCGACGCGGGCGCCTACGTGTCCGAGAGCGACTACTTCGACAAAGACTGGCAGCGCTCGTTCTGGGGCTCGAACTATCCGCGACTGGCGGCGGTGAAGCGCACCTACGATCCCGAGGGACTGTTCTTCGTGCACCACGGCGTGGGCAGCGAGGCCTGGAGCGACGACGGCTTCACGCGCCTGGCCTGAAAGCGGGGGCCCCCGCAGCAGCACCTTCGCGGTCCGGCGCTTCCGCCACGGCCTGCGCGGCGGCGATGCCCGGCCACCGCCCCGGCTACGGCGTCTTGCCCGCCGCCGAGGCCGCTTGCGCTGCGCGACCGCCCCAGCGCGCCACGCTGGCGGCCATGTGCACCGCGTCGCTGGCGACGCCGGTTCCCGCCCGGCAGGCGCGGACCTTGTCCTGCGTCAGCACGGCGTAGGGCCTGAAGGCCGGCAGCGTGGCGGCGATCGAGTCCTGCAGCGCGACCAGCGCGGCGACCCGATTGCAAAGCCCGGCCAGACTCGTACTGAAGCCGGCCACCTCCCGATGCGCGGCGCCGACCGCGGCGCTGGACCCGGCGTGCGCGGTTTCCCGGTCGATGCTCGCGGACATCCGATCGCCCGCCCTGCCGATGGCGCGGCCGGCCTGCTGGATCGCAGTGAAATCGCGGTCGTACTGCGCCAGCGCGCTGCGCTGCGCGGGCGTCACCGCGACCGCTTGGCCGCCGATGGCGAGATCGCCGGCGGCGGTCACGCGCGCCGCCGGCTTGAACGGCGCGTGGATCACCACGTCCCCGTTGAGGGCCAGATCGACCGATGCGGTGGTGTCGCTGCAGGCCGCGAGCAGAGGCAGCGCCAGCGCGGCGAGCAGGATCGAAGCGCGGCGGCGTGTGATCACCATGGCGTATCTCCCGTTGTGATGCCCCGAAACAGCCGTCCGCGCCTCGGCACGCGGCGGCACCGAAAACCGATCAGCGGTCGTGCAGGCCCGAGCGGCACTCGCCCACGCGCCGGTCATTGATCACCGTGTACGGCGCGAAGGCCGGGAGCTGCGCGGCGAGCTGGTTCTGGGTGGTCTGGATCGCCTGCATGTCGTCGCAGATGCGCGCGACGTGGCGATCGATCCCGGCCGCCTGCGCGTTGGCCTTGCGGTCGATGTCGCGGGTGTCGCCATGGGCCAGTCCGGAAAACACCGCGCCGATCACGCTGCCGGCCATCGCGGCGCCGGCCTTGCCGGTGGCGATGCCGTCGCGCAGCGTCGCCTGTACCTGCTCGACGTACTGCGTGGTCAGCGCGCGCTGCGCGGGCGTCAGGGCCACGGCCTTGCCGGCGATGCGCAGATCGCCATCGGCCTCGATGCGCGCCGTGGTGTCATCGCGGCCGCGGATCGAGACCGTGCCGTCGTGGATATGGATCAGGTTGCCGACCGATCCGTCGCCGCCGTCGAAGATGCAGGCGCTGAGGCCCACGGCGAGCATCAGCGCCAGCCCGCCGACGCGGGCGATTCGTGCGGCAGGACGCAAGGCCTTCATGGTTCGCTCCTCGGTACCATCCCTACAGATTGAGTGTGACACTACACCAGCACGCCTACCCTGCAAGCATGCACAAAGTCATGCCCGGCAAATACTTGCGAAATCGTAAACGGCGCCGTGCCGACGCGCCAGCGGTGCGCGGATGGCTCGCCAACGCGCGCTTGCGGGCTTGTCCCGGCGAGGCGATGTCGAAAGGCCCCGTCGCCGATCGACATTAGACTGAGCGCGATCGTCGTGCGCTCCTCAACCGGAGGACTGGCCATGAACTACTCGATCCTGATCTACGAGACCGCGGCCGACTTCGCCGCCCGCACCGATCCCGACCCGAAGCAGCGCGAGGCCTACTGGGCCGCCTGGCCGGTCTACGCCAACGCGTTGCGCGAGGCCGGCGTATTCGTCGGCGGCGCCGGCCTGCAGCGGCCCGAGACCGCGACCACGCTGCGTTTCCGCGACGGCCAGCGGCTGGTGCAGGATGGTCCCTACGCCGACACCAAGGAGCAGCTGGGCGGCTTCTTCATCATCGACGTGCCCGACCTCGACACCGCGCTGGCATGGGCGGCGCGCGTCCCGCGCGCGCCCGGCCGCAGCTTCGAGGTCCGCCCCAACCTGGTGCCGCCGGGCGCGGCGCCGTGAGACCGTCGCGCGCCGCCGCGCCGTGACCTCGGCGCGACGTGCCGTCGAGCAGGCGGCCCGCGAATCCTGGGGCCGCTTGCTCGCCTTCCTCGCGGCGCGCACCCGCGATCTCGCGGCGGCCGAGGATGCACTCGCCGATGCCTATGCCGCAGCGCTGGAAACCTGGCCGCAACGTGGCGTGCCGGAGAAGCCCGAGGCCTGGCTGCTGACCGCGGCGCGGCGCCGGCTGATCGACGGCGCACGCCACGCGCGGGTGCAGGCCGACGCCGTACCGGCGCTGCTGGCACTGACCAACGAGGCGCAGGAGATGGTGCTCACCGAGGACCGCTTCCCCGACGAACGCCTGCGCCTGCTCTTCGTCTGCGCGCATCCCGCGATTGCCGCCGCGGTGCGCACGCCGCTGATGCTGCAGGTGGTGCTGGGCCTGGACGCGGCGCGCATCGCATCCGCGATGCTGGTGCAACCGGCGGCGATGGGCCAGCGGCTGAGCCGCGCCAAGGCCAAGATCCGCGATGCCGGCATCGCCTTCGAGGTGCCGGACACCGCGGCCCTGCCCGAGCGTCTCGATGCCGTGCTGGAAGCGATCTACGCCGCCTACGGCAGCGGCTGGGACGATCCCGCCGGCGCCGATCCGCGGCGCGACGGCCTGGCCGCGGAGGCGCTGGATCTCGGTCGTCTGCTGCTGCGATGGCTGCCCGCAGAGCCGGAAGCACACGGCCTGCTGGCGCTGATGCTGCACTGTGAAGCGCGCCGCAGCGCACGCCGCAACGCGGCCGGCGCCTATGTGCCGCTGCAGGAGCAGGACACCACGCGCTGGTCGCGCGGGTTGATCGCCGAAGCCGAGCGGCACCTGGGCGGCGCCGCACGCGCCGGCGTGATGGGCCGCTTCCAGCTTGAGGCGGCGATCCAGTCGGTGCACGCGCAGCGCGCCGTCAGCGGACGCACCGATTGGGAGGCAATCGCGCTGCTCTACGCCGGGCTGGTGCGCTTCGCGCCCACCGTCGGCGCGCAGGTCGGCCACGCGGCGGCGCTCGCCGAAGCACGCGACGCCGCGGCCGGCTGGGCGCAGTTGCAGGCGATCCCGGCCGCTGCGGTCGCCGGCTATCAACCCTACTGGGCGGTCGCCGCGCATCTGCTGGCGCGCCTCGCGCGACGCGCCGAAGCGCAGGCCGCCTATGCGCGGGCGATCGGCCTGTGCGAGGACCCGGCGTTGCGCGCGTTCCTCGCGGCACAGGCGCGCGCGGTCTGAGCTCGCGCAAACGGCTCGCGATCGATCACCTCGACTCGCTGGCCGCGGTACGGCCGATGCGCAACGCCAGCGGCCAGACCACCGCGCGCGACTGCCGCGGATCGCCCCACGCCGCCTGCAGCGCCGGCGCGGCCTCGGCGATGGCGTCACGACCGGTGGCGGCGAGGTGGCGCTGCGCCGCCGACCAGCTGGCGAGATAGGCGAGGAACTGCGGCAGCGTCCAGTCGCAGCGCAGGACGAAGTCGGGCGCCGCGATTTCGGCGAACGGAAACGGCAAGTCGCGATAGCCGGCGGCCACGTGGCGTCGCTCGGGCGGCCAGTGCGGACCGAGCGTGTCGTCGTGCAGGCCGCGCAGCAGCGCGTCGATGCCGGGATCATCCGCACCCTCGATGCGGTTGAGACCGTAGGTCCACACCGCGATCACCGCACCGGGGCGCAGCACGCGGCGCACTTCGGCATAGAACGCGGTCAAGTCAAACCAGTGCAGCGCCTGGGCGACGGTGACCAGATCGGCACTGGCATCGGGCAGGCCACAGCGCTCGCCGCGCTCGACGGCGTAGCTCACGCGCGGATGCGGCGCGGCCGCGGCGATCTGCGCCGCGCTGGGATCGCTGGCGTGCACGCGCCGGAAGTGCGCGGCCAGCGCCACGCTGGCCTGGCCGTTGCCGCAACCGGCATCCCACGCCAGCTCGCGTTGCGCGCATTGCGCGGCCAGCCAGTCGAACAGCGCCGGGGGATAGCCGGGACGCGCGGCGGCGTAGGCCGCGGCGTGGCCGGAGAAGTGGTCCTTGAAGCCGGCATGGCTCATGCGACGCGTCGCGACCGGGGCCGGTGCATGCCCATGTCCGCTCAGGCAGGATGCCGGCGGCGCGGCGCCGATGCCGGCGGGACCGGCCCGCGCGCGCGCGCTCCCGGGTGATGCCGCGGGCCGTGCGCCGCCCTCAGCATGGCGCGACGACGCGGACGGCGGATTCCCGGTAATTGCGAAAGCCCATCCGCTCGTACAGCCGGCGGGCGCCGGTGTTGTCGCGCATGACGTGGAGGAACGGGATCTCGCCGCGCTGCAGCTGGCGGCGGATCAGCTTGATCGTCAGTCGCCGCGCAAGGCCCCGGCCCTGGAAATCCGGATGCGTGCAGACCCCGCTGATCTCGCGCAGCGGGCCGGCCTGCATGCGCTCGCCGGCCATGGCGACCAGGCGCCCGCCCTCGAAGCAGCCGAAGTACTCGCCGAGCTCGATGGTGCGCGGACCGAACGGACCCGGCCGGGTCAGCGTGGCCAGCTCGAGTGCCTGCGCCGCGTGCTGCGCGCCCAGCCGGACCGCCTCGGGTGCCGCGTCAGCGACGGGCATCGCGGCCTCCCAGACCATCTTGAACATGGTCGATTCGGCGTCGATGCGCCAGCCCGCCGGAACGGCACCCGACCAGCCGTCGCAGTAGAAGTGCTCGCCGGGCTCGCAGTAGGGCGCCAGGGCATCGAAGTCGGGGCGCTCGGCGTCGGCGAAGCCGACGATCGGGGAAAACCCCGCGGCGTAGCGGCGCGCGGCGCCGGTGCCGGCGGCGAACTTCGCGTGCGGGCCGGCGAGGGTGTTCCAGACGATGTTGTCGAGCAGCTGCTGCATCGGGATCGGCGCACGGACGACGGGAGCCGGACCGCACCGGCGGCTGACGACGCTGACAGGCGCGAGCACCGAAGGCAAGCGCGCAGGCACACGGTCCGCGGATGGCCTGTTCGGACCCGCCCGCGGCGACCCGCTGTCTGCGATCTATCGAATGGTGTAATCCGCCGCGCCCATGCCCGACTCGTTGAAACGGATATCGATCGGGTACGTCGTGCCGGAACAGTCGACGATCCAGCGCTCGCGCCACACGCGCGAGCCCGGCGCGCCTTGCGGCAGGGCGAGGACGTACGGCACCCAGGAATCGATCTTCATGCAGCCGAGCGTCGCGGCTTTCCCGGCAACGCCGGCCATGGTGTCCCGGATCAACTGCTGGTTGGCGAGGGTGCCTTTCTGCAGGACTCCCGGCGGAAGCGGCTTCGATTGGCCGCTGCTGACACAACCGCCCAGCGCCATGAACAGCGCGAGGCTGCAACCCAAGGCCACTCGATTCATGGACCCCTCCCTGCGGACTTCGCCCTGACTCTAAAGCCCGGCCGGCATCTGCGGGCGCGGCGAGCGGGCGATCGTCTGCAGCGCCTGGTCGGACCGCGAACGCACGGACCCGGGACACGTCGGGCGGCGCGCTGCCGCCACGGCGCGCAGGAACGGCCGGATGGCCGCTTCGAAGCGCTCAGGCTGGTCATAAGGAACCCCGTGGCCGGCATCCTGGATCTGCTCGACCCGGATGCGCGCGTTCAGACCCTGCAGCTCGCGTGCCATCTCAAGCGATACCACGCCGGCATCGCCGATGACGATCAGGATCGGGACCGCGATCGCCCGCACCAGCGGGCGATAGTCGGGGTTGGGCGGCGTGAGCACGTCGAAGGCGCTGATCCGGGTCTGGAGTCTCGCGCTGACCAGCAGGTCGAGCACCTCGGCCGAGCGACGCGCGTGTCGCGACGTCAGCCGGGCCAGCACGTCGCATCGATCCCGGCCGAGCATCCGGCGGTGCTGCTCGACGACGTCGCTGTCGCAGACCTCGCGCTGACGCTGCGGGCTCAGGAAGGTCGGATCGACCAGGATGACGCCGCGGATCATCCCGGCGGCTTGACTCGCCACCACCGCCGCCGTCATGCCGCCCATCGAGTGTCCCAGCAGCAGCGGACAGGAAAGCCCGAGCCCGTGGATGAGTGCCATCACGTCGCGCGCGTGATCCTCGTACCGGTATCCATGCAGCGGGGTGCTCGATTGTCCGTGCCCCCTGGCGTCCGGCATCACCACGTCGTATTCGTTCGCGAGCGAACGCGCCAGGGGCGTCCAGCACGCCCCGTTGCCGGTCAGCCCATGGAGCAGAAGCAGCGGCGGCTTGTCGCCTCCGGTCCGCAGGTAGTGGATGCTGATGCGGTCGGCTTCGCAGACACCGGACATCAAATGCGTCATCGAAATGGCTCTCGAGCTGGTTCGGTGTCGGCGATCACGGCCGTGATCTGCACGGTGCCTGGGCCGTCGGCCCGGCCGCGAATGGCTCGCCGCTCACGCACTCGCCCGGGCGCGCAAGCCCCACAGGACGAGCACGGCGGCGGCGAGCATGGCCAGGCCGACGCTGATGAAACCGACCGTGACGAGACCCTCCTGCCACGGAAGCGCGCTGCGGCCCGGTGCCGTGAGCGGCGACATGGCGCCGGTGCCGAAGGCCGCGGCCAATGTCGTGAAGCCCCAGTTGGCGTACGTGCCATACAGGACGCTGCGGTACGCCGCACCGCTCAAGGCCGGCGAGAGCCTGACTTCAACCCAGGCCGCACCCAGCGCAACGAGGAAGATGCCGTTCATCACACCCTCGAGATGAGCGGCAAGACCCATGCGGATATTGGCGAATCGGGTCTCGACGAGGCCGGTCAGCAGGCCCAGCAAAAACAGCAGCATCCCGTGCCAGATCAACTTGCGCCTCGGATCATTCATCACGGTTCTCCTTTCATGATCGGCTGACGCCTGAAATCAGCGGCGCGCGCAGCATGCCCCGAGGTTGAGCTGTGCGCCAACAGGACGCCGCGACCTCGGTGCCGACTTGTCCGGGGCGTCGGCCAGCGAAAACAACAGCAAGCAGGCCCTCGTCATGGATCCGCCCTGAGCCTGGCGCCGCGGTCCGGCGGCCCGTCCGCGGCGACCGAGGGTCAGGCTGCCCTCACTGACGCACGTAGCGCACGTGTGTGGCGGCCGGACCATCAAGCACCCGGTCAATGCGAAACGGCGGCCCGGGCTCGCGCAGGTTCTCGAACAGACGCCGCCCGCCGCCGAACAACACGGGGGCCAAGGCGATCTCCAGCTCGTCGACGACACCCAGATTCAGGTACTGCTGGATCACATCGGCTCCACCCGCGATGCGGACATCCCGGCTGCCTGCGGATTCCCGAGCCAGCTCCAGCGCACGCTGCGGCCCGTCCTGGATGAAGTGAAACGTCGTCCCGCCCGGGCGCACCCAGGGCGCGCGCGTCTCATGGGTGAGCACGTAGACCGGTGTGTGAAACGGCGCCTCCTCGGGCCAGGCGACCTCGCCCTGGTCAAACATGCGCTTGCCCATGATGCTGGCGCCGATGCGCTCAAAGGTGCTGCGGACCAGGTCATTGACCGGACCGGTCTCGCCTCCCGGTCCGAGCTTGAGGTTCTCGCGAAAGGACTGCTGGTGGATGATCCAGCCCATCAGCGCGCCCCACTTGGCACCCCAGTTCTTGTACTCCGGCTGGCCCATGGTCATGCCTTCCGGTGCCATGTAGCCATCGAGGCTGAGTCCGATGTTGACGAATACCCGGCTCATGATTTCGTCTCGCGTGTTCGGATGCCGACTTGACGCTTGAGCTGCGCGGGCGGCGACGGCAAGGCGCCGGGCCCGCCACTCCGCCTGGGCGACGGATCAGGCCTTACTTCTGCTGGGCACAACCAGGAGATCGGAGACCGACTCGAGCACGATTTCGGGCAATCGTTCCGCGATCGCTTCCTGCATGACCGCGCTTGCGGCAGGATTGCTGGACGCTATTGAAAACGCAAGGCTTCGCGTCTCTGCGCTTGGCCACTGCGCATAGCTGTACCAGACTTCATCGGGCCCTCGATGCAGTCGCGATCCGAGTGAACCCTTCTGCATCAGTTCCCGGGAGAGCAGAGTCCAGGCCTCGACAAAGGCCGCTTCCATGCCTGGGCGTAGACGCCAGCGATAGAGAACGGCGAAGCCTGGACCTTCGGTGCGCATGAATTCACCTGCTCCGGTGGACAACCAATGTGTGCAGTCGGTGATTCAGGGTTGCAAGAGCGGCTCGCTGGGTTGCCTGGCTCGCGATAAGGGGATGAATGCAGTTAACAACATTTCATTTCTCCTCCCCTTTGGGGAGTGATTTCATCTGAGCTCTCCTGAGGCATAACGCCCGCGCTCACCGGCGGGCCGAGCAACGCGAGGCCCGTCCGAGTGCAGTGCGTTGTCAGGCGACATGACCCATCGCCGAGTCAGCGCGCGTGCCGGTAGTGCAAGGCGATCGCGCCGTTGCGGAACGGCTTCGCCGAGATCAGATCGAGCCGTCGCGTGCTGGGCAGCCCGCTCTCGTACAGGGTCGGACCGTGGCCGACGATCCTGGGATGGACGAGGAACTGGTACTCGTCGATCAGATCCAGCCGGTCCAGCTCGGCCGCGAGCTTGCCGCTACCGAGGAGCACGCCGTTCGGGGTCGCATCCTTGAGCTTCTGTACGCCCGTGCGCAGGTTGCCGGCGATGTGGTGGCTGTTGGTCCAGGGGAAGTCCTTTCGCGTCGAGGACACCACGTACTTCGGCTTGGCCTCGAGCTTGACCGCCCACTCGCGCATCGCCGGCGGTGCCCCCGCGTCACCGCGGGCGACCGCTGGCCAGTAGCGCTCCATCAACTCGTAGGTGACGCGGCCCCACAGCATCGCCCCGCACTCGCCCATGAGGCGGGTGAAGAAGGCGTGCGTCTCGTCATCGGCGATTCCTTCCTGGTGGTCGACGCAGCCGTCCAGGGTGACGTTGATGCTGAAGGTCAAGAGTCCCATGGTGTCCTCCGTTCGAGATACGCGTCGAACCGCTCGCCGTCTGACTCCAAGGTCTCGAGCCCAATTCGCGAGGTACCCACCCTGTGTCGCCGAACGAATGACCTAAGCGGCCTGCCGGACGCAGGTCCGCCTGAAGGAAGGGTTAGGCCGCACTGTTGGACGAGTCACTTCGCCGTACCGCAGGGTAGCGCTCCGTGCCGACTCTCCCACACCGGTACCAGAGGATTTGGCCCGACTCTGGTGGTGTTGGGATGCTTCGTGCCGAATACCGCGATCAGATTGAACGGCTCAGTTCCTGCATTGATGAACGTATGTGGAACACCGGCTGGTACCCTGGCCACGTAAGGCGCTTGCACGGTGAACGTCTTCCCGCCGATCTGGTACTGGGCAGTGCCTGCGAGCAAAACGTGCGCCTCTTCGGTGTCGTGCACATGGAGTCCAGGGCCACCGCCGGGGTGCGTCTCGGAAACGATGAATGAGAGCGTCTCGAAGCCGTACTGGTCGCCATCGAGGCGATGCGTGAACTCGCCCGGCACCCGATACCAATACTCAAGCTGGTCGAAGGAGAAGACCATCGCGGCGGGGTCATGCGGCCTTGCCGACGGATGTGTAAAGGCCTGGCAGGGCAGGATCCTCTTGGCTCCGATTGGAGTTCTGCGGCTTGAGTCTTCGGGCGGAGCGGCTCGCGGTTGTGACTTCGACACGGCAGCTGCGTCCGAGGGCCGACTAGCCCCGGTCGTGGTGTCCCCATCATGTGCGAGGCTGCTCATGCACGCGAGCGAAAGAACGATCGCGATCGAAGCTACGCGGACTTGATTAGGCAAGACGGTTCCTGTCGCGGCACCCAGTCACTTGAGTCTAGTGCGATTGGCTGTAACAACAACTGGAACATGCGTCCCAACGTAGAAGTGAGCGGCCTGCGCGGCTTTTTGCCCAAGCCCGCTCGACCGCTGGGTTGTGCGGCATTTGTCAGGCACCTGCGGCCGCTTGGCGTAACTGCTGATACGCACCTAGACGGTCGGTGATCTGCCAATGCCCAGTGAGGCGGCTACCATCGAAGTAGTAAACCGTAGCGCCAGACATTTTGATTTGTTTGCCGGTAGCGGGAAAGCCGGGAATATCTCCCTTGTGCGTAGCTGACCAAAGCCAAGTCATTACAACTGCATCACCATCGGCAAAGAGACCCTCTATGTCGAAGCATTGATCTGGAAATGCAGCGCGCAACGTCTTGACACGCTCTTTGTAGCCTGCGAGGTCAAGTTCTCGACCTTCCCACAGATCGCCCGGATCGTGAAGCACCGTGTACTTTGGGGCGATATATTTATCCGACGCTTCGATGTTGCCCTCACTCCATACCTCACGGGTGAATTGCGTGAGTATTTCCTTTGCATTGCTACTGATGGACACGTTTGATGCTCCTTGCTCTGTGCTCTTATGTGCTACGTAAAATTGAATGCGCCTATGACGCCCAACACCGCGCTTCAACGGCGCTGAACGAGCGGAGCGAGCGAGGGAACCCTGGCCGAGCAACGCGAGGCCAGGGTATCCGCTGGAAGCGCTGGTTGAGCGTCACTGCTCAATCATGACTTGATGTACCGCCCTCAATGAAAAACGCGCCCACAACGTGCCGTCGCCTTCAACCCAGTGCCAACCAGACCCCAACCCCCACCATCAGACTGCCAGCGATGCGGTTGAGCCAGCGTGCCTTGCCGCGCCGGTGCAACTGCTCGCTTAGCGCCCGCCCGCCGTGGGCGTAGATCTGCAAGCAGGTGAATTCGATGATCAGCATCAGCGCGAGCAGAGCAAGTAGTTGCGGCGCCAACGGACGGCTCTGATCGATAAAGGGTGGCAGTAGCGCGACAAAGAAAGCCCAGGCCTTTGGATTCGCGATGGCGGTGATGAAACCCTGCAAGATCAGCGAGGAACGGGTGCGGCGGTTGTCACCCGTCAACTGCTCGGGCCGCAGCGGCTCGGCGCGCCAGGTCTGCCAGCCCATATAGAGCAGGTAGGCCGCGCCAATCCACTTGAAGACCGCGAAGACGGTGGGAGCGTTGAGCAGGAGAGTAGCCACCCCGAGCACCGCGAAGGCGCCCACCAAGGCGATGCCGGTGAGCTCGCCGACCATCATCCATATGGTGCGGCGCACGCCGATGCTGATGCCCAGCGACATCGCTAGGGTCATGCACAGGCCCGGGGACAGTGCCACCAGGAAGAAGCTGGCGCCGAAGGCGATGAGCAGAGTTAGATCCATAGCGATGCCGCCTGTTCCTTGCATGAGAACCGTATGCCCGACGCTCAACGCTTGAGTTCAGCGGCTGCCGAAGGCAGTCCGCTGGAACGATGGGTTGGGCGTCATTGCTTTGGGGGCCCCTTTAATACTGCAACAATTGCCATTGCGTGGCCGTGCCCCAAACCAAAATCATCCTTGAGCCACGAAACTACCTCCCCAACCTTGATGTCTTTGCGCAGCATTCCGTCCGCC
>JAGWPB010000052.1 GCA_028870665.1 Lysobacteraceae bacterium | reverse complement strand
GCGCCGGCAAGCTGGAAACCTTCAATGAAGCGCTGTGGGAACCCTCGACCTGGCCCGCCAAGGCGCAGGGGGTCGGTTTCATGGAGGCGCCGCGGGGCGCGCTGGCGCACTGGATCGTGATCAAGGATGGCCTGATCGACAATTACCAGGCGGTAGTGCCCAGCACCTGGAACGCCGGGCCGCGCGACACGCTCGGTCAGGACGGCCCGTACGAGGCGGCCCTGCGCGGCACCACGCTGGCCGACCCGAAGCAGCCACTGGAGATCCTGCGCACGATTCACAGTTTCGATCCCTGCCTGGCCTGCGCGGTGCACGTGACCGATCCGGCCGGCGCGGAACTGCTGCAGATCCATGTGACCTGATCGGGACTCTTCGTGCCATGAGCCTGCCTGGCGCAGCAACACCCGCAGCCGCAGCAAGGTGCGAGCCATGTGCCTAGGCGTGCCGATGCGGGTCGTCGAGAGCGCGGGCTGGAGCGCCGTGTGCGAAGCGCGCGGCGTGCGGCGGAAAGTCAATCTTGCGCTGGTGGATGAGCAGCCAGCCGGTACCTGGGTGCTGGTCGTCCAGGGCACGGCACGCGAGATCCTGTCCACGGAGGATGCGCAGCGCATCGAGCGTGCGCTCGAGGGCGTCGCAGTCGCGCTGCAGGGCGAGCGCGATCTGTCGCCCTATTTCGAGGACCTGATCGCGCGGCCGCCCCGCAACCGGGAGGCGTGACGTGGAGCGGACCCGCCATGCGCCGGGCGGATGCGCAGCCAGCCCAGATCGCGCCGGCGCGGCCCCGCTGCCGGCCGTCACGCCGCCGCCGCGCGCCGGCGTGTCCGGCGTGCCGGCCGAGGGTGCCGGTGACGCGATGCCGGCGTTCACGCCGCAGGGATTGGCGATCGACCTGCATGTCGCGCGCGGTCAGGTCATCGATCTGACGGTGCGCTCCACGCGCCAGGCCCCGCTGCAATCGTGGATCGCCGGAACCACGCCGGGCGAGGCGCTCCGGCGCATCGGCCTGGCATTCTCGCTGTGCCGGAGCGCCCAGCGCGCGGCCTGCGAGGCCGCGCTCGAGACGGCCAGCGCCGCGACGGTGCGCACGGAGTCGGCAGCGGAGCGCGCCTGGCACGTGACCGGCGAGCTCTGGCGCGAGCATGCCTGCAACCTGTTTCTGGCGTGGCCGGGACTGCTGGGCGACGCGCAACAACCGGCATTGGTGCGCCCCCTGCTGGCGGCCGCCGGCGAGCCGGCGGTCATGCAAGGCAAATTGCGCGACCTGCTGGCCAACGGCGCGCTCGGCATGGACCCGCCGGCCTGGCTGCAACTGGACGCCGCCGGCTTGCAGGCGTGGTGCACGCGGGCGGCAACCGCGACGGCGCGCCGGTTCGCGCGCTGGTACGGCGCAACCGCGCCGGCGCCGGTCACGCCGCGATTGCCGCCGGTCGCGCGCTGGGGCAGGCCGGAGGCGAAGGTGATCGCGGCGACCTTGCGCGCCGATCCCGACTTCGCCCTGCATCCCGCGTGGGCCGGCTCGCCAGCGGAAACCGGCGCGATCGCACGGGTGCATGCGCATCCGCTGCTGCGGGCGTGGATCGATCATTCGGGCAACGACGCGGGCGCGCGCATGCTGGCGCGGCTGATCGAGCTGGCGCAGGCGGCCGATGCGGGCCCGCCCGCAGCCGAGGCGATCGTGCGCGCCTGGCCGGTCGGATCGGGCAGCGCCCTGGCGGCGGTCGAGACTTCGCGCGGCGTGCTGCTGCATGCGGTGGATGTGGCGCGCGACCGGATCACCGATTACCGCATCGTCGCGCCCACCGGGTGGAACTTCCATCCGCATGGCGTGCTGCGGGCCGCGTTGGGTTCGCGGCGCGACGCGCCCGGGTGCGGGGCGCAGGCGCAGGCCTGGTCGCTCGCGCTGGATCCCTGCGTCGAATGCACGGTGGAGCGGGTCCATGCATGAGATGGCGCTGGCCGAGAGCGTGCTTGGTCTCATCGAAGACGCCCGGCGCCGGCAAGGGTTTGCCCGGGTGCGCGCCGTCCGCCTCGAGATCGGCGCGCTGGCCGGGGTCGAGGTCGAGGCATTGCGTTCGTGTCTCGCGATCGTGTTCGAGCGCAGCGTGGCGCGCGCGGCCCGGATCGAATGCGCCATCGCGCCCGGCAGCGGCTACTGTCTCGATTGCGGGCAGACGGTCGCGATGGATGCGCTGTACGCGGCGTGCCCGCGCTGCGCCGGGCCCCATGTCCAGGCGACGCACGGGATGCAGATGCGGGTGCGCGATTTGATGGTCGAGTGAGGAGCAGGTCATGTGCAACGTTTGCGGATGCGGAGCGGGCGCGACGCGGGTCGACGCCGGCGCGAAACCGGACAAGGGCCGCCGGCATCATCACCACGGCGGTGCCGAAGAAGACACGGGCAGCCTGATGGCGATCCATGAGCACGACCACGACCACGACCACGATCACGGTCACGGTCACGGTCACGACCACGACCACGACCACGACCACGGTCATGCGCAGGACCCGGCGCACGCGGCGGCGGGTGACCTGCACTTCGGTCTTGGCCCGGCGCATGCCCATGCTCCCGGCCTCAGCCAGCCGCGCATGGTGCGCATCGAGCAGGACATCCTGGCCCGGAACAATGCCTGCGCCGACGCGAACCGGCGCTGGTTCGGCGCGCACGGCGTGTTCGCCATCAACCTGGTGTCCAGCCCCGGCTCGGGCAAGACCTCGCTGCTGGTGCGCACCATCGAGGCCTTGCACGGCGCGTTGCCGCTGGCCGTGATCGAGGGCGACCAGCAGACCGCGCGCGACGCCGACCGCATCCGCGCTGCCGGTGCGCCGGCGCTGCAGATCAATACCGGCAAGGGCTGCCATCTCGACGCGGCGATGCTCGGCCATGCCATCGGGCACCTGGTACCCGCGGATGACAGCCTGCTGCTGATCGAGAACGTCGGCAACCTGGTCTGCCCGGCCGGGTTCGATCTCGGCGAGGCGCACAAGGTCGTGGTGCTGTCGGTGACCGAGGGCGAGGACAAGCCGCTGAAGTACCCGGACATGTTCCATGCCGTGGACCTGATGCTGCTCAACAAGATCGACCTGTTGCCGCACCTGCATTTCGATGTGGCGCAGTGCATCGCCAACGCACGCCGCATCCATCCGGGGCTCGAGGTCATCGAGTTGTCGGCGGAGAGCGGTGCCGGACTGTCCGCGTGGCTCGACTGGCTGCATCGTGGCGTCGCCGCGGCCCGGCAGCGCAGGAGTGCCGGGCCGGAAGCGCAACTTGCGGCGAAAGGCTGAGCGCCGCGCGATGACGTCGCCGGCCAGCCAGGATCGCACGATCGCCGCGCAACGGCGCCTGCGCGTGCGCGGCGTGGTGCAGGGCGTGGGTTTCCGGCCCTTCGTCTGGCATCTGGCGCGCGATCTCGGTCTGGCGGGCTGGGTGCGCAACGATGCCGCGGGTGTGGAGATCCTGCTGCAGGGCGAGGCCGACGCCATCGATGCCTTCACCCGCCGTCTGCGTCACGAACGCCCGGCGCTGGCGCGCATCGACGCGGTGGGCTGGGACGATCAGGCGCCGACGCGGGCCTTCGGCGGATTCGCGATCGCGGCCAGTGGCGCGGGTGCCGCGCGCACCATGATCGGACACGACACCGCCGTCTGTGCCGATTGTCTCGCCGAGATGTTCGATGCGCGCGCTCGCCGCTGGCGCTATGCCTTCACCAACTGTACCCATTGCGGTCCGCGTTACACGATCACCCGCCACCTGCCCTACGACCGTTCGCAAACCAGCATGGCGGCCTTCCCGATGTGCGCCGCCTGCGCTGCGGAATATGCGGACCCGGCCGACCGGCGCTTCCACGCCGAGCCGATTGCATGCCCTGCCTGCGGTCCCCGGCTACGCTGGCTCGACGCGACCGGTCGGCCGCAGCCCGGCGTCGATGCACTGGCGGCGGCGGTCGCTGCGCTGCGCGCCGGCGCGATCGTGGCGATCAAGGGACTCGGCGGCTTCCACCTGGCCTGCGACGCACGCAACGCCACCGCGGTGCGGCGCCTGCGCCAGCGCAAGCAGCGCGAGCAGAAGCCCTTCGCGCTGATGCTGGCCAATACGCACTCGGCGAGCGCGCTGGTGCATCTGGATGCGGCGCAGTGCGCGCTGCTGGCATCACCCGAGCGCCCGATCGTCCTGCTCGACAAGCGTCCGGGTGCGGATGCCGAGCTCGCTGGCATCGCCGAGGGCATGGCCTGCCTCGGCATCATGCTGCCGTACACGCCGCTGCATGCCCTGTTGTTCCATGAATACGCAGGGCGGCCCACCGGTACCGGCTGGCTGCTGGACGGTGACTCGCCGGTGCTGGTGATGACCAGCGCCAACCCCGGAGGCGAGCCGCTGGTGTCCGGCGATGCCGAGGCACTGGAGCGTCTCGACGGAATCGCGGATGCCTTCCTGACCCACGATCGCGACATCGTCGTGCGCTGCGATGACAGCGTGCTGCGTCAGGACGGGCCGGACATCCGGTTCATTCGCCGCGCGCGAGGCTACACGCCGCGAGCCATCCGGCTCGCCGACGAGGGCCCTGCGGTGCTCGCGCTCGGCGCCCATCTCAAGGACACCCTTTGCGTGACGCGTGGCGACGAGGCATTCGTGTCGCAGCACATCGGCACGCTCGACAATGTCGCCACCGTGCGGATGCTCGAGGAGGTCGAGGCGCATCTGCTGGATCTGCTGCAGGCGCAGCCGGCGGCCGTGGCACACGACCTGCATCCGGACTTCGCCAGCACGCGCCTGGCGCAGGCCATGGCCCGGCGTCTCGCGATCCCCTGCTTCGCCGTGCAGCACCATCACGCGCACATCGCCGCGGTGGCGGCCGAACACCGGCATGCCGGCCCGCTGCTGGGACTGGCACTGGATGGCGTGGGCCTGGGCAGCGACGGTGGCGCCTGGGGTGGCGAGTTGCTGCGCGTGGATGGAGCCGAGTGCATCCGCATCGACCATCTGCGCGCCCTGGCGCTGCCCGGTGGCGATCGCGCCGCGCGCGAGCCCTGGCGCATGGCCGCGGCGGCGCTGCAGGCGCTGGGATGCGGGGACGAGATCGCCCGGCGTTTTCCGCGCCAGTCCGCGGCGCCGGCCTTGCAGCGCTGGCTTGCCGCGGCGGCCGCGCCGCCGGCGACCACCAGCCTCGGACGCTGGTTCGACGCGGCGGCGGGGCTGCTCGGCTTGTGCGAGGTGATGGATTTCGAGGCGCAGGCGGCGCTGCGGCTGGAGGCGCTCGCACTGCAATACGGTCCGGCCGAGGCGTGGCCGGACGGCTATTGTCTGGGGCCCGAGGGGCTCGATCTGCTGCCCGCGCTGGCGCAGCTGCGGACGGCGACCGACAGCGCCGAGGCGGCGGCGCGCTTCCACGCCACGGTGGCCGCGGCACTGATCGCGTGGACACTGCGCGCCGCGCGCGAACAGTCGCTGACGACGGTGGCGCTCGGCGGCGGCTGCCTGCTCAACGTGCTGCTTGCGCGCGCGCTGCGCGTTGGACTCGCACGGCACGCGCTGCAGGTGCTGGAAGCGCGCGCCCTGCCGCCCAATGACGGCGGCCTCAGTCTCGGCCAGGCGTGGGTCGCGCGCCGGCGCCTGGCAACCCCCTGCTGAAGGAGCATTCCGATGTGCCTCGCCATTCCCGCGCGCGTCGTCGCCGTGTCCGGACCCGACCAGGCAGTGGTCGAACTGGGCGGTATCCGCAAGCAGGTATCGCTGGCGCTGGTGGACGGCATCGCGGTCGGCGACTACGTCATCGTCCATGTCGGCTACGCATTGGCACGGCTCGACCCGGAACAGGCGGCGATGACCCTGCAGCTGATGGCTGAAGGCGGCACGGCCTCCGGGGTCGCGCCATGAAGTACATCGACGAGTTCCGTGACGGCGCGCTGGCGGCCGACATCGCCCGCGCCATCGCTGCTGCAGTCGAGCCGGAGCGGACCTATCGGTTCATGGAGTTCTGCGGCGGCCACACCCACGCCATCGCGCGCTACGGCCTGCCCGATCTGCTGCCCGCCAATGTACGCATGATTCACGGTCCCGGTTGTCCCGTGTGCGTGCTGCCGATCGGTCGCATCGACATGGCGATCGAGCTGGCGCTCGAGCATCACGCCATTGTCTGCACCTATGCCGACACCCTGCGGGTGCCGGCTTCCGGCGGATTGACCCTGCTGCGGGCCAGAGCGCAAGGCGGCGATATCCGCATGGTGTACTCGGTCGACGACGCGTTGCGCACGGCGCGCGAGCATCCGGACCGGGAGGTGGTGTTCTTCGCGATCGGCTTCGAGACCACCACGCCGCCCACGGCGGTCGCGCTGCTGCAGGCCGCTGCCGAGGATCTCGCGAATTTCTCCGTGCTGTGCTGTCACGTGCTGACTCCGGCGGCGATCGCCGCGATCCTCGATGCGCCCGCCCGCGAGGCGCCCACGGGTGTGCCGCTGGACGGCTTCGTCGGCCCGGCGCACGTGTCCACGGTGATCGGCAGCGATCCCTATGCCGCCTTTGCCGGCGCCTACCGCAAGCCGGTAGTGATCGCGGGTTTCGAGCCGCTGGACGTGATGCAGGCGATCCTGATGCTGGTGCGTCAGGTCAACAGCGGGCGCGCCGAGGTCGAGAACGAATTCACCCGCGCCGTCACGCCCGCCGGCAACCGCAAGGCGCAGCAGCTGATGGACCAGGTGTTCGAGTTGCGGCCCAGCTTCGAATGGCGTGGCCTCGGCGAGATCCCGCGCTCGGCGCTGCGCATCCGCGAGCGCTACGCGCGCTTTGATGCCGAACGCCGCTACCCGCTGGCCTATCGCACGATCGCCGACAACCGCGCCTGTGAATGCGGTCCGATCCTGCGCGGCCTGAAGCGTCCGATCGATTGCAAGCTGTTCGGCAGCGTCTGCACACCGGAGACGCCGATGGGCTCGTGCATGGTGTCGTCGGAGGGCGCCTGCGCGGCGCATTACACCTATGGGCGGCACAAGGATACGGTGGAGGGCGCGGCATGAGCCGCCAGGTCAAGCCGGGCTACGCGCGGGCGCTGGATATCCGCCGCGGCCGGGTCGATCTCAGCCACGGCGGCGGCGGGCGCGCCATGGTGCAGCTGATCCGCGAATTGTTCGCACGGCACCTGGGCAACGCCTATCTGGAGCAGGGCAATGACGGCACCGTCCTGCCGCCGCTGCCCGGGCGGCTCGTGGTGACCACCGACAGTCACGTGGTGTCGCCGCTGTTCTTTCCCGGCGGCGACATCGGATGCCTGGCCGTGCACGGCACGGTCAACGATCTGGCCGTGATGGGCGCCCGGCCATTGTGGCTGACCGCGGGCTTCATCCTCGAGGAGGGATTCCCGCTGGCCGACCTGGACCGCATCGCCGCCTCGATGGCGCGTGCCTGCAGGGAGGCCGGGGTGCAGCTGGTGGCCGGTGATACCAAGGTGGTCGAGCGCGGCAAGGGCGATGGCGTGTTCATCACCACCAGCGGCATCGGCGTGGTGGCGGAGTCGTGCACGCTCTCGGGCGCGGCCGCCCGGCCCGGCGATGCCGTGCTGCTGTCGGGCACCCTGGGCGATCACGGCATGGCGATCATGAGCCAGCGCGAGAATCTCGGCTTCGACACGCCGATTCATTCCGACACCGCGGCACTGAACGGGCTGACCGCATTGATGATGCAGCACGCCGACGGCGCGATCCGCCTGATGCGCGACCCGACCCGCGGCGGTCTTGCCGCCACGCTCAACGAGATCGCCGACCAGTCCGGGGTCGGCGTGCTGCTCGACGAGACCATGATTCCGTTGCGCCCCGAGGTGGAGGCCGCCTGCGAGCTGCTCGGCCTGGATCCCCTGAACGTGGCCAACGAGGGCAAGCTGGTGGCGGTCTGCGATGCCGCGCTTGCCCCGACGCTGGTGCAGCGGATGCGCACGCATCCGCTGGGTCGCGAGGCGGCGCGCATCGGAACCGTGATCGCCGATTCGCACCACTTCGTGCAGATGCAGACGCGGCTCGGTGGCCGCCGGATGGTCGACTGGCTGAGCGGCGAACAGTTGCCGCGGATCTGCTGAGGGCTTCCGGCATGACGATGGATTCGACGCGATCCGGGCACCACGACTGGCTGCGGCGCGCCTGGCCGCCTCTCGCCTTCGTGGCGGTGCTGAATGCCGTCGCCTGGCTGCTGCTGTTCGACCTGGCACGGCGCGATGTCACGCTGCTGGCGATCGGCGCGATGGCCTGCTTCTTCGGTCTGCGGCACGCATTCGACGCCGATCACATCGCGGCGATCGACAACGTGACACGCAAACTGCGCCAGGACGGCAAGCGTCCGGCGGCGACCGGCCTGTTCTTTTCACTGGGCCACTCCACCGTGGTGATCCTGCTCTCGCTGGGGCTGGCGCTGGCCGCCCGCGCCACCGAGACGCACATGGCCGCACTGCGCAGCGTGGGCGGCCTGGTCGGCACCGTGGTGTCGGCCCTGTTCCTGACCCTGATCGGACTGGTCAACCTGCGTATCCTGATCCAGCTCGTGCGGGCTCTGCGTCGCTCGCGCTCCGGGATCGGCGCGGTCGATCCCGCCGCGACCGAGGCCCTGCTGGCGCAGCGCGGTCTCATGGCGCGGCTGTTCCGCCGGCTCTGCGGGCGCATCCGCTCGAGCTGGCAGATGTATCCGGTGGGATTCCTGTTCGGGCTGGGTTTCGATACCGCAACCGAGATCGCCATCCTCGGCCTTTCCGCAAGCCTCGCGCAGCACGGTTCCATCAGCCTGCTGGGGATCATGACGTTCCCGCTGCTGTTCACCGCCGGCATGAGCCTGATGGACACGCTGGACGGCCTGGTGATGCTGCGAATCTACGACTGGGCCATGGCGGACGCCCTGCGCAAGCTGTTCTTCAACACCGCGGTGACCGGTCTCGGCGTTGTCGTGGCGCTGGTCGTCGGCGGCATCGAGTGGCTGCAGCTGCTGGCTGCGGAACTGGGCTGGCGGGCCGGCATCGGGGGTGTCCTGCAGACGCTCGACTACAGCGCGCTCGGCCTTCTGATCACCGCGCTGATGGTGGTCTCGTGGGCAGGCGCGGTGCTTTATTACCGCAGTGCCCTCAGGCCCCTCGAGGCGCCGGCAGTCGAGTGAGTTGCAGCGTCGCGGCGACCGGACACCGGTCCGGCATGCCGCGCCGGGCCTTCCGGACGGTGCTCACCCGCGGGTCACTGCCGCGGCGATGACGTGACGTCAAGGGTGTTCGCCCGGTGGCCGCCAGCGGATCGTGGCAGTGGCTTCCGATGCGGTGCATCGCGGGCCCGGCTGCTCCCGGCGTCGCGGGGATCGGCCGGCTTGCGTTGCACCGGCGACATGCACAAGCTAGGCCCATGCCCGTCGAACTGTACCGCGCGCCGGATCATGCTGTCATCGCCTTCCATGACCTGGTGCCGCGCGCGGGCGCCATCGCCGCCAACCAGTACCTGATCATCCACGGATACGAGGCCGCGCTGATCGATCCCGGCGGCGATCTGCTGTTTGCCGTGCTGCTGAACCAGGTGCTGGATTTCATCCGCACCGATCAGCTGCGCTACGTGCTCGCCACGCACCAGGATCCGGATGTCGCCGGCAGCATCGCGCGCTGGTTCATGTCCGCCCCGATCACCGTGGTCGTCTCGCAGCTGTGGAGGCGCTTCCTGCAGCACAGCGTGCCCGGTTACCAGATCGACAGCGGCGAGGTCCGCTACCAGCTGCTGCCGGACGAGGGCGCGCGAGTCCGGTTCGCCGATGGCTACGCGATCGAGGCCGTGCCGGCGCATTTCCTGCATAGCCCGGGCAACTTCCACTTCTATGATCCCATCGGCCGGATCCTGTTCTGCGGCGACATCGGCGCCTCGAACTCCAAGCAGGCGTTCGGGCCGGTGGTCGACTTCGACGCGCACGTGCCGACGATGCGTGCGTTCCATGAGCGCTACATGGCCAGCCGGATCGCGGGGCAGGCCTGGGCCGGGCGCGTGCGGCACAAGGACATCCGCCTGCTGGCTCCGCAGCACGGACCCTACTTCGAGGGCGCCGACGTGTCGCGCCTGATCGACTGGGTGGAACAGCAGCGCTGCGGCGTGGATCTGCTGCAGGCTTCGGGTGCCGTGGCCGACGATGCCGCGTGACGGCGGCATCCGGGGGCGAGTCCTCGGGCATCCGATTGCCCGGCGCGCCGCCGGGCCGTCGCTCATTCGTACGACAGCGCCTGGATCGGATCCAGGCTGGCCGCGCGCGCCGCGGGCGCGATGCCGAAGACGATGCCGGTGGCGCCCGAGAAACCGACCGCCAGCAGCGCCACCCACAGCGGGATGTGCGCGCCGGCGAAGCCGCTGACGGTGTGCAGCACGATCTGGCCGATGCCGTAGCCCAGCGCCAGCCCGAGCAGGCCGCCCAGCAGTGCCAGCAGCGCCGCCTCGATCAGGAACTGCAGCAGGATGTCGGCGCGCGTGGCACCGAGGCTCTTGAGGATCCCGATCTCGCGGGTGCGCTCGGTCACCGACACCAGCATGATGTTCATGATGCCGATGCCGCCGACCAGCAGCGAAATGCCGACGATCGCGCCGGCGACCAGGGTGATGGTGTCGAGGATGCGGTTGACGCTGGCGAGCAGCTGCGCCGCGGTCTGCACGTGGAAGTCGTCGGCCGCGCCGGGCTGCAGGCGATGCTGGCGGCGCAGCAAGGTTTCGATGCGGCCCTGGATCGCCTCGAGATTGGCGCCCGGCGCGAGCTTGAGCTCGATCGCGATGTCCGGTACCGCCGGCGTGCCGGACAGCGACAGCGCCGTGCCATAGGGAATGATGATCTGGTCGTCCTGGTCCTGGCCCAGCAGCGAGCCCTGCTTGTGCAGCACGCCGACGATGCGGAACCAGGCGTCGCCGATCTGCAGGTACTGGCCGACCGCATCGCCGTGCAGATGCAGATGTTCGATCACCGTCCTGCCGATCACCGCGACGTGGTGGTGGCGCAGGTCGTCTTCGCGGGTGATGAAGCGCCCGCGGTCGGGCCAGGCGTTGAACCACTCGGCCAGCGACGGCGTGCTGCCCAGTACCTGGGTGCGGGTGGTCTGGTCGCGATAATGGACGATGCCGCTGATGCCGATGATGGGCGACACGCCGGCCAGGCCCGGGATCTGCTGCCGGATCGCCAGCAGGTCGTCGGGCGTGACCCTGGCGACCTTGCCGGCCAGCAGCTCCTTCAGCGGCAGATAGGACTGCACGATCAGGGTGTCGCTGCCCAGCCCGCGGAACTGGTTGTTGATCGCCTGGCTGAAGCCCTGCAGCAGCGCCACCACCGCGACCACCGCGGCCACGCCGATGACGATGCCGAAGGTGGTCAGCACGCTGCGCAGCTTGTGCGCGCGAATCGCGTCGAATGCCGCGCGCGGGCTTTCGCCGAGGAGATCGAGGCCGAGCCGGCTCATCGCGGCGCGCTCATTCGTAGCGCAGCGCTTCGATCGGATCGAGCGCCGCGGCCTTGGCCGCCGGCGTGATCCCGAACACCAGTCCGACCGCGGCGGTGAAGCCCAGCGACAAGGCGATCGTCCAGCCGGGCACGATCGCGCCGGCGAAGGCCGGCACCAGATGCACCACCAGCTTGCCGATGCCGTAGCCCAGCGCCAGCCCGACCAGGCCGCCCAGCAGCGACAGCAGCACCGCCTCGAGCAGGAACTGCAGCAGGATGTCGGCGCGCGTCGCGCCCAGGCTCTTCTGGATGCCGATCTCGCGCGTGCGCTCGGTCACCGACACCAGCATCACGTTCATGATGCCGACGCCGCCGACCAGCAGCGAGATGCCGACGATGGCGCCGAGGATCAGGCTGGCGCTGTCGAGCGCGCTGGTCAGCGCCTTGGTCAGTTCGGCCGCGCTCTGGATCTTGAAGTCGTCGGCCTCGCCCGGCAGCAGGTGATGCTGGCGCCGCAGCACCGCCGTGATGCGCGCCTCGACCGGCTTGATCGCGCGCGCATTGTCCACGTCCAGCTGGATCACGATGTTGGGCGCGGTCAGCGCGCCGCTGAGGCTGACCGCGGTGGTGTAGGGGATGTAGACGAGGTTGTCGCGGTCGATCAGGCCGACCAGTGTGCCGACCTTGTTGAGCACGCCGACGACCTTGAACCAGGTGCCGAACAGCTGGATGAAGTGCCCCTCGGGATCCGCGGGCAGATGCAGATCCTTGATCAGCGTCTGACCGATCACCGCGACCGGTCGCCGGGTCGTATCGTCGCCGGCCACCACGAAGCGGCCCTGCACCGGATAGCGCGCGCCGTTGCGCGGGAAGCCCGAGGTGGTGCCGCTGACGCTGGTGTTGCTGCTGCGGCTGCCGTAGCGCACTTCGGCGCTGAACTGCGCCAGCGGCAGCAGCGGCACCACGTCGCGAACCCCGGCCACGCGCTGGCGGATCGCGAGCAGGTCATCGGGCGTGATGCGCGCGATCCTGCCTTCCAGCGCGGCCTTCTGCGGCAGGTAGGCCACGATCACCAGGCCGTTGGCGCCGAGGTTGCGGAACTGCTGCGTGATCGACTGCCCGAAGCCCTGCAGCAGCGCGACCACGGCGATCACCGCGGCGACGCCGATCACCATGCCGAGCACGGTCAGCGCGGCGCGCAGCAGGTGCGCGCGGATCGCGCCCAGCGCGGCGCGCAGCGCCTCAGCCAGCCGCGCCATGCGCCGTGCCCTTTCGCCCGTGCCGCGTGTCGCCGATCACCTGCCCGTCGCGGATCGCCACCGTGCGCTCGGCGTGCGCGGCGACCTCGGCGTCGTGGGTCACCAGGATGATGGTGTTGCCGGCGCGGTGCAGCGTCGCGAACATCGCCATGATCTCGCGCGCGGTCGTCGAGTCGAGATTGCCGGTGGGCTCGTCAGCCAGCAGGATCGAAGGTTTGCCGACCAGCGCGCGGGCGATGGCGACACGCTGGCGCTGGCCGCCGGAAAGCTGGTTGGGCCGATGGTCGAGGCGGTCGCCCAGCCCGACGCCGGTCAGCGCTGCGGTCGCCAGCTGCCGGCGCTCGCGCAGCTTGATGCCGCGATACACCAGCGGCTGCATCACGTTGTGCAGGGCGTCGGCGCGACCCAGCAGGTTGAAGTTCTGGAACACGAAGCCGATCTCGCGATTGCGGATGCGCGCCAGCGCGTTGTCGTCGAGATCGGCCACGCGCTGGCCGTTGAGCAGGTAGCTGCCGCTGCTGGGGCGGTCGAGGCAGCCGACGATGTTCATCAGCGTGGTCTTGCCGGAACCGGATGGACCGATGAAGGCGACGTACTCGTTGCGCGCGATGGCGAGATCGACGCCGCGCAGCGCGTCGACGTCGGTCTCGCCCATGCGGTAGCGCTTGCCGATGCCGCGCAATTCCAGCAGCGGCGCCGTGTCCGTGGCGAGCGCGACGCTCATGAGGCCTCGATGGTGACGCTGCCGGAATCCCCGGTCTTCTTCGCGCCCGGCTTGGTCTTCTCGATCTCGACCGCCTCCTTGTCGCCGAGCGCATGCAGGGTCTGGTACGGCCCGCTGACGACCTCGTCGCCGGCTTTCAGGCCCTTGTCGATCGCCTGCCAGGTGTCGCTGGAGATGCCGGTGACGACCTTGATCTTGTGCGTCTTGCCGGCGCGGACGACATAGACGTAGGCGCCGCTGTCGGCCTCGATGCTCTTCGACGCGGGCTTGTTCTCGAACAGCACCGCCTGGATCGGCACCGCCAGCGTGTCGGGTGCGCTGCGGGTGTAGATCTCGGCGCGGCAACTCATGCCGGGCAGGATGTGCGGCAGAGCCTTCCCGGCCAGCGCGATCTTGACCTCGAAATTGCGTCCGCCCGCCGTGCCGCCGGTCGCGCTCAGCGTCTGCGTCACCGAGGACGCGATGAAGACCACGCGGCCGCTGAGCCGGGCGTGCGGGAACGAGATCGCGTGAATGTCGGCCTCGGCGCCCGGCTTGACGTGCGCGATGTCGGCCTCGTCTACCTGCACGTCGGCGATGATTTGCACGGGATTGGCGATGTTCATCAGCGTCGCGCCGGGGATGTTGGTGCCGGCAATCACCGTTTCGCCGACCTTCACCGGCAGCCGCGTCACCACGCCGTCGATCGGCGAGCGGATCACCGTCTTGGCCAGGTTCTGCTGCGCCTGGCTGAGCTGCGCCTGGGCGATGCGCAGCGCCTCGCGCTGGGCCTGCACCTGCACCCGAGCGATCGCCAGCTGGCTCTTGAGGTTGTCGAAGCTGTTGGCGTCCACCAGCCCGCGCTGGAACAGCGCCTGCTGGCGTTGCACCTGCTGCGCCAGGTTGTTGGCGGTGAGCTGCTGGCCGGCGATGGCCGTCTGTGCCTGCATCACGCCGGCCTGCGCTTGCTCAACCGCCGCGGCGTACACCTGCGGATCGAGTCGCAGCACCACCTCGCCCCGGGTCACGCGCTGGCCGTCCTTGACCGGGATTTCGCTGATGCGGCCGATCACCTCGGGCTTGAGCTCGACCGGGTCGAGATAGCTCAGCTGGCCGCCGGCGAGGATGGAGCTGCGCACCGTGCGCGGCTCCACCTTGCTGACCTCGACCCGGGGTCCGTGCTGGCGGTTGGTCAGGGTGCCGACCACCACCACCAGCGTCACCGCCGCCGCGATGCCGAAAGCGATCAGTCCCTTGCGCTTGCTGGCCATGCTCAGAGCACCTTGATCAGGATCCACACGCCATAGATCACCACATAGGGCAGCAGCACGACGAATGCCGAATGGCCCATGCCGCGCCGGGTCCAGCGGGCGAGGCCGAAGATCGACAGACCGATCACCCAGAGCGTGGTCAGGCGCAGGCTGCTGATCAGCGTGTACCAGGTGTTGCCGGGTGTCAGGTGGAACAGCAGCGCATTGAGTCCGGTCAGATCGAGGTCCTGGGCCAGGACCTGATGGCTGCCGCGCACGAGGTAGACCAGGGCGGAGACCAGCACGCTGATCACGGCCGGGAAATTGCTCCAGCTGACGAAGCTGTACCAGCTGCCGTAACCGCTGACGTCATAGCCGGCGACCTTGGCGGCCAGCAGGTAATACAGTGCCGCGACTGCATAGATGATCGGCAGGACCAGCAGGCTGCTGATCACGCCGCCCGTCAGCGCGCCGGTGCGCGTCGCGTTGTCGGCGATCTGCTGGATCTGTTCGGCGTTCATGTGGCTGGTGACCATCGGGTTCTGCTGCAGGGCCTGCAGGGTCATCCAGTGGATGTCCACGGTAACGAGATACCAGCCGGTGAATGCCGCGGTGGCCGCGACCATGATCAGCAGCGGCCACCACAGCCAGCCGTTGTGGCCGCGGATGTCGTCGAATGCCTGCGCGGGCGCGACGAAGATGTTGCCGAGAGTGGCGAGGGGCGACGACGTGCTCATGAAGCCTCCTTACGTTGAGCCAATGGGACGATCGATCCATCGCCGCCGCGTCGCCGCCGGCACCATGCCCGGAACGACGGAATCCGAGGTGCATTCCCCACCCCCTTCCCCGCGGAGGCCGCGCCGGTCGTCCAAACCCGGCGCCCGCAGCATGGACCCTGTGCTGCGAAAAAGATTCCCGTGACACTTGTCATCAGCACCGACCCTTCGCTTCCGCTCAGGGCGACAACTTCATCCATCGCGATACCTCACGATGCGGGCATGGACGATACGGCCGGCTGGCGCGCCTTGCGCAGCAGCAGGCCGTAGTAACTCAGGTAATAGGCGAAGAACAGCGCCCGCAGCAGGGTGCCCAGCGGATCGACGTCGTAGTGCGCCAGCGCCTGCTGCGCCGCCTGTGCGCCCGCGACGCCGACGGTCATGATCCCCAGATGCTGGAACAGCCAGAACTTGTAGGCCACGCGCAGCACATAGAGCGCCAGGATTGCCGGCCCGAACAGCGCATGCGCGCGCACTTTGAGCACCCCGGCGTCGATTCGGAATTGCGCCATGCGCGCGGCCACCACGCCCAGCCCGATGCCGCCGACGACGCCGAGCAGCAGAAACGGCAACGCCAGCATCATCGCGGTGCGCGGGTCGGCAAGGCCCGCATCCACCTGTTGCGCATCGACCCACAGGATCAGCGCGAAGGCACCGGCGAGAACCAGCATGCGCGTCAGCGTGCGCCGGCGATCGAACGCGCGTTCGCCGATCATCCGTCTGCCCTTGCGATACAGCGAAAACGCGAACAGCAGTGCGATGCCGGCATAAATCGCTACGTGTTGCATGACTCCCTCCCGTCGGGCCTGTGTCGCATGATTCGAAGCGTCGTTTCGTTGCGGCTCACGTTGCTGCTCGACCCTGCTCGCATGATGGTTTCCCGTCCATCGCCTCAGCGCTGCAGGAAGGGATGCGAACGGTGCTGGAAGGTACGCCAGTTGACACTCACCCACCTGATCGCGATCAGCAGTGCCAATGCCCAGCTGGCCGCCAATACACCCGCAAGCACGGTCGCATGGGTATGAACGAAGATCATCCCTGCCGCTTTGTGCGGGCCTGCAGCGCCAGAAAATTCGTGCCGAGATTGGTTGCAAGGACAAGTGTGAACGCGAGGATCGAAAGCGCAAGCAGCCGTGTGGCGTGCCGCCATCCCTCGCCGAGCAGTGCTCGACTATTGAGCGTGTGCAGCATCAGCGCGAAGGTCACCAGACCGGTGCCCAAGGCCACCAGCATGAATACAGCGACCACGCGACTGTCACCGCGCAGCGCGAGCCATGCCGCAGCCAGCACGCCCGTCGCCAGCAGCAGCTGCATCAGCATCGGCCGCACGGTGGCCATCAGCAGATGTCGCCGCGCGAGCGCGGGTGCGCCCATCCCAGGCAACAGTGCAAGCAGCGGCATGGTCTCGGTGCTGCGGCCTGCGGCGGTCAGGCGGCTGACATAAAACATCGGAAAAAGAAGCGCTCCGAAACACACGGCCCAGGTCACGATCGCCTGGTTGATGATCTGAAACATGCGCAGCGGAAGAAACAGGGCCGCCATCACTTCCAGGAGCAGCAACACGCCCAATGCCGGAACCTGGCGTCGCAGGCGCTCGAAATGCTCGACCGGCGCATAGAAGCCGCCCAGCACATGTCGCATCACCGTGACCGGGTTGTGCGCCGCACCGCCGGGGGCAATGCGCACGCGCCCTGCGGGGTGGCCGTTATCGGCGGACAATGCAGTCAGGCTGCCACAAAGCACTCCGGGGGACAGCCCCTGCCGACCGCGCATCAGGAATACCATGGGCGTGCGCCAGCTCTTGCAGGTGCCGGGCTCGACATCCAGCAGGGTACGCCAGCGCCACAACACCACCAGTGAGCC
>JAGWPB010000007.1 GCA_028870665.1 Lysobacteraceae bacterium | reverse complement strand
CTGTTCCGCAGCGAGGGCATCACCCAGGCGGCGCTGGCCGAGCAGTTGGAGATCGAGCCGATCGCGGTCGGCCGTGTTCTCGACCGCCTGCAGACCGCGGGCTTCATCGAGCGGCGCGCCGATCCCGCCGATCGCCGCGTCTGGCGCCTGCATCTGACCGCGCGCGCGCAAGAGGTCGCTGCCGACATGGAGCGCATCGGCTACGAGGCGCGGCGTGACATCGCCCAAGGCATACCCGCCAGCGAACTGGCAGCGATGATCGCGCTGCTCGAGCGGATCAAGGAGCGCCTGCAGCTGCTGGATCAGGACGATGACGATGACGACCCCGCCATGTCCTGATGCGACCTGCATGGGCGGGCGCCGGATGGCATCCGCTTGCGCCCGCTGACGCCACCGGGTGCCGGCCCCGGCCGTCATGCATCCGGTCCGACCCGAGCCTCGATTGCGCGGAGCGCCGAGGTACGCCTGCACGGACTCAATGCCTGCCTGACGGCGTTCGCACGGCGCCCGCAGGATCTGCGCAAGGCCTGGCTGCTGGAATCGCGCCTGCCGGCGTTCAAGCCGCTGCTGGCCTGGTGCGTGCGTCAGCGCCTCGGTTACCGGGTGGTCGATGCCGACGAGCTGGTCCGCGTCAGCGGCAGCACGCATCACGAGGGCGTCTGCCTGGCGATGCGGCCGCTGTCCGAGCAGACGCTGGCGGCCGGCATCGGCCGGCTGTCGCCGGGCCCGGCACTGCTGACGGTACTCGAAGGCGTGGGCAATCCGCACAACCTCGGCGCGCTGTTGCGCAGCGGCGCGCACTTCGGCCTGGCCGGCGTGGTACTGGACGCGAATGATCCGCTGACGCTGTCGGGCGCCGCCGCGCGCGTTGCCGAGGGCGGCGCCGAGGCCGTGCCGTTGCTGCGTGCCCGAACGGGCGAAGACGTCGCGGTCGCATTGCGCGCCGCCGGCTTCGCCCTGGCGGCGACGCTGCCGCGTGCCGGCCAGTCGCTGTTCGACGCCACCTTGCCGGCACGCATCGCGCTGGTTTTCGGTGCCGAGGGCGGCGGCCTCAGTGCGGCGCTGGTCGCGGCGGCGGATCGGCGGCTGACCATCCCCGGCAGTGGCGCGGTCGAAAGTCTGAATATCGCGTCCAGCGCGGCCGTGTTCTTCGCCGAGTGGCGACGGCAGCATCCGCTGCCGCCCGCCTGAACGCGGCTATTTCTTCAGCAGATCGCGGATCTCGCTCAGCAGTACGACCTCTGCGGCGGGCGCGGCAGGCGCGGCTTCCTGTTTCTTGATCAGCCGGTTCATCAGCTTGATCACCAGAAAGATGGCAAACGCCACGATCACGAACTGGATGATGGTGTTGATGAAGCCTCCGATGCCGATCGCGACCTCGCCCTTGCCGTTGACCGCATCCTTGAGGACCCATTTCCAGGCCGAGAAATCCACGCCACCGACCAGCAGGCCGATGGGCGGCATGATGATCTGATCCACCAGTGCGGTGACGATCTTGCCGAAGGCGGCGCCGATGACCACGCCCACGGCCAGATCCATGACGTTGCCACGCAGGGCGAACTGCTTGAACTCGCCGAAAAGACTCATGGAGATAGCCCCTGTTGCGCCGCCCCGATGCGGCGCAGAGACTTTAACCCAGGCATGCACCGAAGCGGGTACTTGCCTCAGATCATGCTTCCCTCCAGCAGTGCGATGGCACCAAGGGTCGCGCGGAAGTGATCGCCCGGCTGCAGCGCGGCGACCCCGGCCGGCGTGCCGGTGAAGATCAGATCGCCCGGGGCCAGCGTCCACAGTCTCGACAGCTCGTGGATCGTTTCGGCAACGCTGAAGACCATCGCATCGATGTCGGTGCGCTGACGCAAGACGCCGTTGACCTCCAGGCTCAGTTCGATGTGCGCCGGATGGCCGATGGCGGTGACGGGATGCAGGGTGGATACCGGTGCCGAATGGTCGAAGGCCTTGGCCGAATCCCAGGGCATGCCGGCCTGCTTGGCCGCGGCCTGCAGGTCGCGGCGGGTCAGATCGAGGCCGACGCCGTAGCCGAACACATGGCCGAGCGCGTGTTCCACCGCGATATCGCGTCCACCCTTGGCCAGTGCCACCACCATCTCGACCTCGTGGTGCAGGTCGGTGGTGGCGGGCGGATAAGGCACGTCGGCGCCGTCGGTGACCACGGCGTCGGCAGGCTTGAGAAAGAACACCGGTTGCGCGCGATTCACGGCCATGCCCATTTCGCGGGCGTGATCGACGTAGTTGCGGCCGATGCAATAGATGCGATGTACCGGAAAGCGCGCGCTCCGGCCGGCGATCGGCAGGCTCGAAGGGGCAGGCAGTGCGAACAGATGGCTCATGATCGGGCAGCGCTCGTTGCGGACCGCGCGAGTTGCGGACCGCACGATGGTAGTACGCCGTGAGCGGTGAGCGGGAAGAGCAGGCTGTCATCCCGAGCGAAGCGAAGGATCTTTCCGCACGGACACGTCTCGGCACAGTCCGCCCGCGTGCCGGCGAGACAGACCCTTCGCACGCCCAGGGCGAGAAGCGTGAATCCGAGCCCCGAGCCCCGAGTCTGACAGCTGTCAGCAACGATGCCTGATCCCTGCCTCTCGGCAGGCTTGCAGGCTTGCCGTCACGCTATGGCAGACTGCTGCGGCGCCGTCATCGGGGAATGTTCGTGGACCAGACCGACCTGCTCAAGCAACTGCGCATCGGCAGGGAACAGCGCGACGAGGGGGCGGCGCGTCCGCGCTGGCCGTGGGTCGCCGCGGCCGTGATCGCGCTCGGCGTCGTGCTGGCCGGCGTCGCATGGGTGCTGCACGGCACGGGCGGGGTGGCCGTCGAGATCGCTACCGCCGAAGCGCCCGCGGCAGGCAGCGTCAGCGGTGCCGTGCTGCAGGCCACGGGCTACGTCACGGCGCGCCGGAAGGCTACGGTCTCGGCGCAGATCACCGGGCGCCTGACCGAGGTGCATATCGAGGAGGGCGAGCACGTTGCCCAGGGCCAGCTGCTGGCACGCCTGGACGACGCCCAGGCCAAGGCCGCGCTGGATCTGGCGCGCGCGCAGCTGGCCTCCGCGCAGGCGGCGGTCGGCCAGTCCCGCGCGCAGGACGTCTTGGCACGACAGACGCTGGTCCGGCAGCGCGAACTGGTGGCGCGCGGATTGACGCCAAGGCAGAGCTACGACCAGGCCCGGTCCGGGGCCGACGCAGCCGATGCCGCCCTGCTGGGCGCCGAGCGCCAGGTGCAGGTGGCCCGTGCCCAGCTCGACGAGGCCAGGGTCAACTTCGACTACACCTTCGTGCGCGCGCCCTTCGCCGGCGTGATCGTCGACAAGGCCGCTCAGGTGGGCGAAATCGTGTCACCCTTCTCGGCCGGCGGCGGCTTTACCCGCACCGGCGTCGCCACCATCGTCGACATGAACTCGCTCGAGGTCGATGTCGACGTCAACGAGGCCTACATCGCCCGCATCCGCCCCGACCAGCCCGCCGAGGCCGTGCTCGACGCCTATCCGGACTGGAAGATCCCCGCGCACGTGATCGCCATCGTGCCGACCGCCGACAAGAGCAAGGCCACGGTCAAGGTGCGCGTGGCACTGGAATCGAAGGATCCGCGCATCCTGCCGGACATGGGTGTGCGCGTGAGCTTTCTCGAGCAGGCGCCCAAGGCCGGATTCGCGTCGCCCAAGGGCGCGCTGGTGCCGGCGACCGCGCTGGTCCGGCGCGAGGGCAGTGCAGCGGTGTTCGTGGTCACGGGTGACCGCGCACGGCTGACGCCGGTGACGGCGGGTCCGAGTTACGGCGATCTGCGCCTGGTCACATCCGGGCTCGCGGTCGGCGCGCGCGTGGTCGCCAAGCCGCCGTCGGATCTGGCCGACGGCGCGCGCGTGAAGGCTGTCACGGCTCCCGAGTGAGCAGATCCCGATACGTTCCGCAACCGAGGACCACGCCATGACTGCACTGGTCGAAATCCGCAAGCTCAGCAAGACCTATGTGCGCGGCAAGCAGAAGGTGGAGGTGCTGCACGGCGTCGATCTCGACATCGCCGCCGGCGACTTCCTGGCGCTGATGGGGCCTTCGGGTTCGGGCAAGACGACCCTGCTCAACCTGATCGGCGGGCTCGACACGCCCAGTGCCGGAAGCATCACGGTCGGCGGCCAGCGCATCGACCAGCTCGGCTCCGGTGCACTGGCCCGCTGGCGGGCCAGCCACGTCGGTTTCGTGTTCCAGTTCTACAACCTGCTGCCGATGCTGAGCGCGCAGAAGAACGTCGAGCTGCCGCTGCTGTTGACGCGGCTGTCGGCGGCGCAGCGGCGCAAGAACGCCGCCATCGCGCTGCAACTGGTGGGACTGCAGGATCGCGCCACGCACAAACCGACCGAACTCTCCGGCGGTCAGCAGCAGCGCGTGGCGATCGCGCGCGCGTTCGTCTCCGATCCCGCCCTGCTGGTCTGCGATGAGCCGACCGGCGATCTCGACCGCCAGTCCGCCGAGGAGGTCCTGACCCTGCTGCGGCGGCTCAATCGCGAGCATGGCAAGACCATCGTCATGGTCACCCACGACCCCAAGGCGGCCGAGCACGCCACGCACACCCTGCATCTCGACAAGGGCGAGCTGGTGGAAACCGCGGCGATGGCGCACTGAGCGCGGGCGCGGCCCGGGAGAGACGACGATGAAATACCTGCATCTGGTCTGGGCCGCGCTGTTGCGGCGCAAGACGCGCACCGCGTTCACGCTGCTGTCGGTGCTGGCGGCGTTTCTGCTGTTCGGCATGCTCGACGCGGTACGCACCGCGTTCGACGCCGGCACCAATGCCGCCGGCGCGGACCGCATGATCGTCTCGTCGCGATTCTCGATCATCCAGCCGCTGCCCTACAGCCTGCTGAGCCAGATCGAGACCGTACCCGGGGTCAAGGCCGTCGCCTATGCCAACTGGTTCGGCGGCACCTACCAGGACCCGAAGAATTTCTTTCCCAATTTCGCGATCAGCCCCAACTACCTCGACCTGTATCCGGACATCGTGCTGCCGCCGGCCGAGCGCAAGGCCTTCGACGCCACCCGTACCGGCGCCGTGGTCGGCGCCACGCTGGCCAAGCGCTTCGGTTGGAAGATCGGCGACCGGATTCCGCTGATCGGATCGATCTTTCCCAAGCGTGACGGCGACAGCACGTGGACCTTCGATCTGGTGGGCATCTTCAAGGCGCGAGATGCCCGCGAGGCCGGGCTCGAACAGCAGATGCTGTTTCACTGGAAATACTTCGATGAGGCCAATGCCTACTACCGCAACCAGGTCGGCTGGTACATCGTCAAGGTGGCCGATCCGGCGCAGTCGGATCGCATCGCGCAGGCCATCGACCGGCTGTCGCAAAACTCCGACCACGAGACCCGGACCGAGACCGAGCAGGCCTTTCAGCTCGCCTTCGCCAAGCAGATCGGCGACATCGGCCTGATCGTCGGCGGCATCATGGCCGCGGTGTTCTTCACCTTGCTGCTGCTGACCGGCAACACCATGGCGCAGGCGGTGCGCGAACGCGTCCCCGAGCTCGCGGTGCTGAAGACGCTGGGATTCTCCAATCGCGTCGTGCTGCTGCTGGTGCTGGCCGAGTCGGTGCTTCTGGTCGCGCTGGGCGGGGTGCTGGGGCTGGGTCTGGCCGCGCTGCTGCTGCCGGCGGTCAACGCCGCGGCGGGCGGGCAGATCGTGCTGCCGCCGGTGGGCCTGGCCACGTGGACGCTGGGCATCGCGCTGATGCTGCTGATCGGCCTGGTGGTCGGTGCGCTGCCGGCGCTGCGCGGCATGCGTCTCAACATCGTCGATGCGCTTGCAGGGCGCTGAGGGGGACGTATGCGGTTACTCACCGGTGTGCTGACCGTCGTCGTGCTGGCCGTCGCGCTGGCGGCCTGGATCGCGCTGCCCTGGTTCGTGCTCTTGGCGGTTTTGACTCTGCTGGGTGTGGCGATGCTGCTGACGCGGCGCGGACGCCAGGCGCTGCAGGTGACGCGGGTCGGTGTGGCGACCCTGCCGCAGCGGCTGGGCTCGTCCTCGGTGATCCTGGTCGGCATCGCCGGCGTCGTCGGCGTGCTGGTCGCGCTGCTGGCGATGGCGGAGGGTTTCCAGACCACGCTCAGGGCCAGCGGCAGCAACGACACCGCGATCGTCCTGCGCGCGGGCTCCAACAACGAGCTGTCCTCCGGCATCGACCGCGCCGGCACCACGCTGATCGCGCAGGCGCCCGGCATCGCCAAGGACGCGCAGGGCCATCCGATCGCCTCGCCGGAGCTGGTGGTGATTGTCAATCTGCCCAAGAAGAGCACCGGTACCACGGCCAACGTGCAATTGCGCGGCGTCGGCCCCGAGGCCTGGGCCCTGTATCCGCGCCTCAGGATCATCGAGGGCCGACGGTTCACCCCGGGCCTGCGCGAGCTGGTGGTGGGGAAGGGCGCCGAGGCCCAATTCGCCGGACTCGGCATCGGCAGCAAGGTCCTGCTGGGGCGCCAGCCCTGGACCGTGGTCGGCGAGTTCGACGCCGGCGATGCGCACGATTCGGAACTCTGGGGCGACAGCGAGACCGTGGCCTCGGCCTATCGCCGCAACGGCTTCCAGTCGGTCAGCGTGCGCCTCGCCGGTCCCGCGGATTTCGCGCGTTTCAAGGCCGCGCTGCTCAGCAACCCGCAGCTCAAGGTCGATGTCGAGACCACGCGCAGCTATTACGCCAAGCAGTCGGCCGGACTGACCCGGGTGATCCGCGCGGTCGGCATCACCGTGGCGGTGATCATGGCGATCGGCGCCGTCTTCGGCGCGCTCAACACCATGTACGCCGCGGTCGCGGCGCGTGCCCGCGAGATCGCCACCTTGCGCGCGATCGGCTTCGGCGGCCTGCCGGTGGTCGTTTCGGTGCTGCTGGAAACCATGCTGCTGGCCCTGCTGGGCGGCCTGCTCGGCGGTGCGACCGCCTGGCTGATCTTCAACAACTACACCGTCTCGACGCTGGGTCAGAACTTCAGCCAGGTGGTGTTCCAGTTTCGCGTCACGCCGGCGCTGCTGATCGCCGGACTGAAGTGGGCGCTGGCGATCGGCTTCGTCGGCGGGCTGTTTCCGGCGTTGCGCGCCGCGCGCCTGCCGGTGACGACGGCACTACGGGAGTTGTAGATTCTTTGCGGGCAGGCGCAGCGCGCGTGCCCTGCGTCCGTTTCATGACGTCGGTTCCGCACGGTTGGCTTGAGGGCGGTACATCATCAATCCGTCGGAGGATTCCATGCATCCATCGCTGCACCTGCTGCTGGCCAATCTGATCCCGCTGTTCTGGCTGGTATGGCTCGCGTACTGGTGGTTGGGCGCTGGACCGTTGAAGGCGGTGGAGCGTCGCGAATCGCGTCTGCAACGTGCCAGTCATGACATCCCGATGGTGTTTGCCGCGTTGTTGTTCCTTCTGCCCGCCCGGCCACTCGGCATACTGGCTGCGCCCTTCATCGCACGCAGTTGGGTCGGTTACAGCATCGGTTTGACTCTGGTCGTGCTGGGTCTTGGCTTCACCGCTCAAGCGCGCAGGCATCTGGGTGCCAACTGGAGCGCCATCGTCTCGCTCAAACACGATCACAGCTTGATTCGGAGCGGCCCTTATCGATATGTGCGCCATCCGATCTACACCGGCTTGTTGCTTGCCTTCGCCGGCAGCGCGTTGGCGCTGGGTCAGTGGCGAGGATTGCTTGCCATGCTGCTGGTCCTGGAGGCGCTGGTGGTCAAGCTACGACGCGAGGAATGCTTGATGCTGGAGCACTTCGGTGCCGCCTACGCGGACTATCGCCGAGCAAGTTGGGCGCTGCTGCCCGGGGTGTACTGACCGATTGGAATCAAGCGGTATTCCGGCGATCTGATCGAACATCGCGGCGTGGCCCCATGACCCTCTTCGCCAGCGCACTTGGAGAGACAAGGCGCACGAGACTCAGCGCCGCTGTCGCGCCAGGGTGATGAAGGCGACTCCGGCGAGGATCACCGCCATGCCGAGCCATTCGCGCGGCCCGGGATGCTCGCCGCCCAGCGCGACGCCGATCAGCACCGCCACCGGCGGGTTGACGTAGGCGTAACTGGTGGCGAGCGCAGGGCGCACGCGGCGCAGCAGGTAGATGTAGGCGCTGAAGCCGACGATGGAGCCGAACACGACCAGATAGGCGAACGCGCCCCAGGCGCGCGCGCCCGGCATGGCCGTGAAGCGTTCGCCGGCGAGCAGGGCCATCAGCGCCAGCGCCGCTCCGCCGGTGAGCATCTGCGCCGCGGTGCTCATGGCGCCCTGCGGCATCTCGCGGCGCCGGCTCCACACCGAGCCGAAGGCCCAAGCGCAGGCGGCGATCACCAGTGCCGCGGCACCGAGCGGCGCGGCGCGCAGGTCGCCACCGAAGTTCAGGATCAGCACGCCGGCCAGACCGACCAGCACGCCCAGCCATTCCGAGCGCCGGGGCCAGTCGCCGTAGAGCGCCGAGAACACCGCCGCGAACAGGGTCACGCTGGCCACGGCGACCGCGGCGATGCCGGAGGCGACACTCTGCTCGGCGTAGCAGACCAGGCCGTTGCCGAGGCCCAGCAGCAGTACGCCGGTGAGCGCAGCATTGCGCCACTGCGTACGGGTAGGAGCGGGTGCGCCACGCAGGCGCAGGAACGCGTACAGGCCGCCGCCGGCGATCAGGAAACGGATCGCCGCCAGCGCGAACGGCGGGAAGCCTTCCAGCGCGATGCGGATGGCGAAGTAGGTCGAGCCCCATACCAGGTACACCGCGGCCAGCGCGGCGAATACGGTCGGGCGGGATGCGGCCTCGGCGGTCGGCGCGGCGGTCATCGGGAGGTTCGCGGGGGATGGGTCGCGTAGCTTAGCGGCCCCGGCGGGCGCGCGACGGGCGCGCGACGGGCGGCGCGCTGGCCGTGGCCCGCTCGGCTTCGAGCACGACGCGTTTGCGCTCCAGGCCCCAGCGCCAGCCGCCGAGGCTGCCATCCTCGCGGATCACGCGATGGCAAGGCACGACCAACGCCAGCCGGTTGCTGCCGCAGGCGCTGCCGACCGCGCGCGCGGCCTTCGGCGCGCCGACCATGGCCGCCAGTGCGGCATAGCTGACCGTCGTGCCGCGCGGGATGCGCGTCAGTGCTTGCCACACGCGCCATTGAAACGCGGTGCCGGTGATGTCGACCGCTGGCGCGGGTGTTTCGCTGCCGGCGAGTTCGCCGGCGATGCGCAGCAGTGCCGGCGCCAGCCAGGCATCGCGGCCATCGTCTTCACGGCTGAGCATGGCCCGCGGAAAGGCGGCACCCAGATCGGCGATCAAGGCCGTGTCGTCGTCGCCGATCTCGACCGCGCACAGGCCGCGCGCGGTCGCCGCCACCAGTACGCGGCCGTAGGGTGTTTCCAGCGTGGTATAGCGGATCGCGATGCCTGCCCCGCCCTGGCGCCAACGCGCCGGGCTCATGCCGAGCAGGGCATCGCTGCGCTCGTAGACGCGGCTGTCGGAGCCGAAGCCGGCATCGGCAACCGCGGCGCTGACCGAATCCGCCCGGGCCAGGCCGGCGCGCAGGCGCCGGAAACGCTGCGCCCGCGCATAGGCCGCGGGCGGCAGGCCGTAGCGCTGGCGGAAGGCGCGGGCGAGATGGGCGCGGCTCAGGCCGACGGTGGCGGCGAGGGTCGCCAGCGGTGGCGTCGGCTCCTCGGTTTCCAGGGCCCGACGCACGCGTTCCAGCGCGTCGTCGGGCAGGGCGGATGGGTTCGAAATGGGTGCGGGCATGGCGCCAGACTAGCCGCGGCTGGATTGCGCCGCCATCCGGTTTGTGCGCCTGATTCGGGCGCACCGGAGAGGATCCCGAGAGCGATTTCCAGCCTTTCACCAACGGCGGGCATTCGGGTCCCGCCTGGCAGCCTGTTTTTCAAGCGCCTGGCTAGCGCGGCGGCTCGCGGGTCTCGCGCACGATCACGAACTCGCCTTCGATCACGCCCTGCGGTGGCGCGGGCGCAGGTGGCGCGCCGGGCTCGTCGTGACGGGCCGCGACCCGCGGCCGCATCACCTGGCGGGCGACGAAGACCACGCTCACGACCAGCAGCGCCAGCAGCAGCGCGAATGCGCCGAAGGCCAGCAGCACGATCAGTGCCGCCACGCCCAGCAGCGCGCCGAGCATGCGCAGCAGCGGATGCGGGGAGCGACGGAAAGGCGGCAGTTCGATGCGCATCGGGCAGCTCGTGGCAGAATCGCGCGTCCAGCATGCGGCGAATCCGCCGCGGATGCACCTGCCTATGCTCCACCCTGCGCATGAACGGCGGCTGTGCCGCGTTGACGACGTGCCCGACGGCGGTGCGCTGGCTCTGACCGACGGCGACGACGACCTGCTGCTGACCCGCTGCGGCGACGCGGTCAGCGCCTTCCACAATGTCTGCCCGCACGCGGGGCAGCGTCTCGACTGGGCGCCGGGCAAGTTCCTGATCCGCGACGGCGTGCTGGTGTGCGCGGCGCACGGCGCCAGCTTCGCGGCACTCAGCGGAGCCTGCCTGGGCGGGCCCTGCCGCGGTGACGGTCTGCGCGCCATCGGCCTGCGTGTGGTGGAAGGCGAGGTGCGGCGCGTGCCGGAGTGAGGGCCCGGCTCAACCGGCGTGATAGAGCAGGTCCACGCCCACGATCACGGTGATCATGTACACCAGTGTCAGCGGCAGACCCACGCGCAGGAAGTCCTTGCCGCGGTAGCCGCCCGGGCCGGCGACCATCGTCAGTGCCGGATGCGCCGAAGAGATCAGGAAGGTGTTGGATACCGACATCGCCACGATCAGGATGTAGGCGGTGGGATTGCCGCCGGTGGCGAGCGCGATGTTGACCGCGATCGGCACCATCACCACGGTCGCGCCGACGTTCTGCATCACCTGCGAGAGCGACAGCGCGAGCAGCGCGACGCTGGCCTGGATCGTCCACTGCGGCAGCCCGCCGATATGCACCATCAGCTCCTGGCCGATCCACGGACCGGCGCCGGTCTGGTCCATGGCCCAGCCCAGCGGCATCAGGCTCGCGGTGATGAAGATCGTTTTCCAGTTGATCGAGCGATAGACCTCGTCGGGAGTGATCACCCCCGACAGCAGCATGCCGACGGCGCCGACCCAGAATGCGACGGGCAGCGGCAGCAGTTCGGAGAGCGCCAGACCCTTGGCCAGCAGGAAGAAAAACAGCGCCTGGCGGATCTTGCCGGGCCGGGCCTCCTCCTTCGGCACGTCGGTGACCAGCACCAGATCGTGCTCCTCGCGCGGGGTCTTGAGGTCGCCCCAGGCGCTGTGCAGCACGAGGGTGTCGCCGGCCCGCAGGGCGACCTTGCGCAGGTCCTCGCGGAAGACCTCGTCACCGCGATTGACCGCCAGCACCGAGATGCCGAAGCGCTTGCGCAGATGCAGATCGCCCACGGTCTGCTTGAGAAAGTGCGAGCTCGGCGGCAGCACGGCCTCGGAAATGCCTGCGCGCGCCGGGTTGAACATGTCGCCGAGATTGCGCAGGCGCGTCGACAGGCGGCAGTTCTGCGATTCGGCGAAGCGCGCGAGCTGGTCCTGGCCGCCCATCACCCCCAGCACCGTGCCGACCCAGATCATCTGGTCGGCCGGCGGGGCAAGGCGCGACTCGTTGCCGGTCTTCAGGGCCAGGATCAGGGGCGCATCGGGCAGCTGTTCGGCCTCGAGAATGCTCATGCCCACCAGCGGGCTGTCGGCGCCGACGGTCATCTCGACCACGTCGCCGGCGATGCCGTAGGTCTCGGCAAAATAGCTCTCGGTGCGGCCCGGCGTGACCTTGCCGCTGTCCTCCGGAGCGTGCTTGAACAGGCGATCGGTGAAGAGCGCGAAGAATGCCACGCCGACCACGGCCAGGATCACGCCGATCGGTGTCACCGTGTACATGCCGAACTCGGGGATCGTGTTGGCGCCCGGCGGCAGGTTGCGGTTGGCGCTGGCGATCAGGCCGTTGAGGATGATCAGCGGGGTATTGGCGATCAGCGTGGTATTGGTGCCGGTGAGAATCACGCAGGCCATCGGCAGCAGCAGCTTCGACAACGGCACGCCGCTGCGCGAGGAGACGCGGCCGGCTACCGGGATCATCAGTGCGGCAAGAGCCTGGCTCGGGATGATCGAGCTCAGTGCCGTGGTGACGCCGTTGACCACGATGCCGAGTCGCCACTCGGCGCCGCGCGCGGCACGCATGATCAGGCTGGCGACCGCATTCAGGGCGCCGGTGCGGTCGAGGCCGACGCCCATGATCATCACCGCGATGATCGCCTGCACGCCGGAGTTGGCGAACCCGTCGTAGATCTGGTGCGAGCCGATGATGCCGCTGACGCCCAGCACGGCCAGGACCAGCAGCGCGGTGATGTCCGAGCGGATCCACTCCAGCGCCAGCATCACCACGGTGAACACGACCAGCCCGAGCACGAGCACCATGTCGGTGGTGAGCGTCAGGGGTGTTCCGTCCATCGGGGGCGGGGTGCTCCGGTGCGCTCAGCGGCGGTCGTAGAGGAAATCAGCCACGTCGTGACCAAGGCGCACTCCACGCTGCTCGAAGTGGGTGGCGATGCGCCAGGCCGGACGCGGCGAGATGCCGCCGGGCCCCAGCCGATTGCGCCACTCCGGGGCCGCGTCCAGCACCTCCTGCATGTGCCGCGCATAGTCCGCCCAGTCGGTCGCCAGATGCAAGAGTCCGCCGGGCACGACTCGACTGGCCAGCAGCGTCGCGAATGCCGGCTGGATCAGGCGTCGCTTGTGATGACGCAGCTTGGGCCAGGGGTCGGGGAACCAGAGGCGCACCTCGGCCAGGCTGGCAGGGGCGATTTCGTCGCGCAGCACCTCGACCGCATCGTGGCGATAGACGCGCACGTTGCCGCTGCCCTGCGCCGCCAGCGCGTTGATCAGCCGGCCGACGCCCGGCCGGTGTACCTCGATGCCGATGAAATCGCGTTCGGGCTCATGCGCGGCCGCCCATGCCAGCGCCTCGCCGTTGCCGAAACCGATCTCCAGCACGCGCGCTGCCTGGCGACCGAACACCGCAGCGAAGTCGCGTCGCGACCCGGTGTAATCGAGGCCGTAGCGCTGCCAGTGTTCGTCGAAGGCGCGCTGCTGGGCGCGGGTGATCCGGCCCTCCCGCAACACGAAGCTGCGGACGGGGCGGTGCGGCGGCGGGTTAGCGTTGTCGGTGATCATCAGGCCTCGTCGGGCATGCCAACCGCCCCTGCTGCGTGGTGCCGGCCCGACCGCCCATGGCCGGGCCCCGCCGGCGCGCGCTGCCCTTCAAGGCATCGGACACATCCCGGCTCGCCCGTCCCGCGGCACGAAGCTGCGGACGGGGCGCTGCGAGGCGATGGGGAAGGGCATCCGTCGTCGCGGCGGTCATGGCTCAGGCCAGGGTGCCGTCGAGCGGGCTGGACGCCGAGGCGCAGCGTTTGCGCGGGATGCGGCCGGCCTGGAATGCCGCGCGCCCGGCCTCGACCGCCAGCTTCATCGCCTGCGCCATGCGCACCGGGTCGCGCGCGCCGGCGATCGCGGTGTTCATCAGCACGCCGTCGCAGCCCAGTTCCATCGCGATCGCGGCATCCGAGGCGGTGCCGACGCCGGCATCGACGATGATCGGCACCTTGGCGTTCTCGATGATCTCGAGCAGGGTGTAGCGATTCTGGATGCCCAGTCCGGAGCCGATCGGCGCCGCCAGCGGCATCACCGCGACACAGCCGATCTGCTCCAGCTGACGCGCCAGGATCGGGTCGTCGCTGGTATAGACCATGACCTCGAAACCCTCGCCGACCAGCATCTCGGCGGCTTTCAATGTCTGCACCACGTCGGGATACAGCGTGCGTGCGTCGCCCAGCACCTCCAGCTTGACCAGGGCGTGGCCGTCCAGCAGCTCGCGCGCCAGCCGGCAGGTGCGCACGGCGTCCTCGGCGGTGTAGCAGCCGGCGGTGTTGGGCAGGATCGTGTAACGCTCCGGCGGCAGCACGTCGAGCAGGCTGGGCTGGCCCGGATCCTGACCCAGGTTCATGCGGCGGATCGCGACGGTGACGATCTCTGCGCCCGCGGCTTCGGTGGCGCGGCGGGTCTCGTCGAAATCCCGGTACTTGCCGGTGCCGGTCAGCAGACGCGAATGGAAGCTGCGGCCGGCGATCCGCAGCGGATCGCCGTAAGTTGGGTTGGACATGCGGGCCTCCCGGAACGGGCCATTGTCGCGCGCTGCGGCTGCCGGCGCGATCCCCGGCGGCAGCGTCTTTCAGGTCTCGTTGCCGGCGTACAGCGCCCGCCGCGGCGCACCGGTGATCGCGGCGGCGAGGCGCGCGGCGCGTGCCGGCGGCAGCTCCTCGCGCAGCAGGGCGTATACGCGGCGGCCTTCCGGCAGGCACGCGTCTTCCGCTTCGGCATGGCCCGCGACCAGCAGCACGAATTCGCCGCGGCGCTGATCGGCATCGGCGGCGACGCGTGCGGCGAGTTCGCCCAACGGCAGTGTCAGCACGGTCTCGAAGCGCTTGGTCAGCTCGCGCGCGAGCACCGCCTCGCGGTCGATGCCGAACACATCGGCGAGGTCGGCCAGCGACTCCTCGATGCGGTGCGCGGATTCGTAGAGCACCAGCGTGCGCGGCTCGCCGGCCAGTGTCTGCAGGCGGGCGCGTCGCGCGGCTGGCCTGGCGGGCAGGAAGCCCTCGAACACGAAACGGTCGCTGGCCAGGCCCGCGACCGACAGCGCGGCGATCGCCGCGCAGGCGCCCGGCACAGGCGATACCCGCAAGCCGGCGGCGCGGGCGGCGCGCACCAGCCGGTAACCGGGATCGCTGATCAGCGGCGTTCCGGCATCGGCGATCAGCGCGACATCGTCGCCGCTGGCCAGGCGCGCCAGCAGCGCGGCGGCGGCTTCGCGTTCGTTGTGCTCGTGCAGCGCGGTCAGCGCAGTGGCGATGCCGTAGTGGGCGAGCAGCGGCCGGCTGTGGCGGGTGTCCTCGGCGGCGATCAGCGCGGCCCGCCGCAGCGTGTCCACGGCGCGCGGGCTGAGGTCGTCGAGGTGGCCGATCGGGGTCGCCACCACCCATAGCGTGCCCGGGGGCGGATGCATGCCTGTCTCCGGCGCCACGGCGAGGCGGCGCGATTCGCTATCATCGCGCAATCGTCCCTGCCGGCATCAAGGAATTCGCATGCATCGCCTGCGCGCCCTGTTGCTTCCCGTTATCGCGGTCCTGCTGCTGGCCGGCTGTGCCAGCCTCGGCGGACCGACGCCCGCGCAGCAGGCGCAGGCGGCTCAGGCGCAGGCGCTGGATGCGCGCGGGGATTACGCCGGAGCGGCCCGTGGATGGCTCGACCTTGCGGCACAGGGCGGTGCAGCCGGTGACGGCTATCGCCTGCGCGCCGCCGAGGCGCTGCAGGCCGGAGGCCTGGGTGGCCGCGCCGATGCCGAGCTGACCTTGGTGCACCGCAGCCGGCTCGGTGCCGGCGATCGCGCCCGTTTCGATCTGCTGTCCGCCGAACGGGCGCTGGCGCGCAAGGATCCGCAGCATGCGTTGCGACTGGTCGCGGGACTGCCGGCCGGGCTGTCGCCGGACGAAACCCTGCGTGCGCAACGCGTCCAGGCGCTGGCCTCGGCGGCGATCGGCGATCGCTGGGCCGCCGCCGTCGCGCGGGTACGGATGGAGTCCGGCCTGCGCGGCGCGGCTGCGACGGCCAACCAGAGGGCCCTGGTGTCGCTGCTGGCGGGGTTGGGCGCGGGTCCGCTCAAGCAGCGTGCGGCCGCACTGCCGGCGAGCGATCCCATGCTGCCATGGATCGGGCGCGCCTTGGCGAAGCTGGGTACCGCCCTGCCGCGGTCCCTGCCCGAACTGGCCAGTCCGGTGGGCACCCAGGTGGCGCAGGGTCAGGGCGCGCTGCGCGAAGGTTACCGTGCCTATCAGCGAATCGCGGTGCTGTTGCCGCAGAGCGGGCCGCTGGCGGCTGCCGGCCGTGCCGTGCGCGACGGATTTCTGACTGACTACTTCGAGTCGGCGCGCGACGGCCAGCCGCGACCGCTGGTGCGTTTCTACGATAGCCAGGGTACCGCCGCCGGCGCGGTGACGGCTTACCGGCAGGCTGTTGCAGACGGCGCCCAGCTGGTGGTCGGTCCGCTGGCGCGCGAGGGCGTCGCCGCGCTGTTCGCGCAGCCGTTGCCGGTGCCGCTGCTGGCCCTCAATCATCCGGACAACGGCACCTCGCCGCCGCCCGGCAGCGCCGAGTTCGCGCTGATGCCGGAGAGCGAGGGCGCCCAGACCGCGGCGCGGATGCTTGCCGACGGCCTGCGCAACGCACTGGTGTTCCATGGTGACGATGACGCCGCGGTGCGCGCGGCGCGCGCTTTCGCCGCGCAGTTCGAGGCCGGCGGCGGCACCGTGATCGGCAGCGCGCAGCTGCCGGTGGGCAGCGTCAACTACGCCAGTGCGATCCGCAGCGCGATCGCCGGCGGCGTGCCGGCCAACACCGGCATCTTCATGGCGGTACGTCCCGAGCAGGGGCGCTTGCTGCTGCCGCAATTGCGCGTGGCACGGCTGCGTCAACCGGCTTACGCCACCGCGTCGGTGTACGGTCTGCGCGATGACCCCAATGCCGATCGCGACCTCGATGGCATCGAGTTCGGCGACGCGCCGTGGCTGTTCGATGCCCAGCCGGGATTGCCCTCGCGCAGCGAGCTGTCCGGCCAGTTGCCCGATGTCGACGGGCGCGCCGCGCGCTTGTTCGCGTTCGGCATGGATGCCTGGGCGCTGGTGCCCTATCTCGACTGGCTGCGCGCGCATCCGGGCAGCTATGTCGCGGGCGCGACCGGCCAGCTGACCGCGGACGCGCAAGGACACATCCAGCGCGTGCCGCTGTGGCTGCGTTTCGACAACGGGCTGGCGCGGCCGCTGGCCGGCGGCCTGCAGCTCAGTCCGCCGGCCGGTGGCGGCACGGAGCCCTGAGCGCATGCGCGCCGTCGGCGACGACTTCGAAACGCGCGCGCTCGGGCTGCTGCAACGGGCGGGCCTGATCCTGCTGGAGCGCAACTACGGCACCCGCTACGGCGAGATCGACCTGGTGATGCGCGACGATGGCTGCATGGTCTTCGTCGAGGTGCGCTATCGCGGCTGCTCCGCCCAGGGCGGCGCCGCGGCTTCGGTCGGCGCCGGCAAGCGTGCACGCCTGATCCGTGCCGCCGCGCTGTACCTGCAGGCGCATCCGGCGCTGGCGGATCGTCCCTGCCGGTTCGATGTGGTCGCCTTTGACGGCGCGGCGGCCTCGGCGCCCGCACGATGGCTGCGGCATGCCTTCGAAGCGGACGCGGCGACGTGAGCGCGATGTCATCCGGCACCCTGCCTGCGGCGCTGTTCGAAGCGCTCGCCGCGATTTTTCCCGGCGCCGCATTGCGTTGCGACGCGGCGACCCGGCTGACCTACGGCTACGACAATTCGCGGCGCTCGGCAGCTGCCGATGCCGTGGTGTTTCCACACCGGCACGAGCAGATCGTCGCCCTGGTGCAGGCCTGCCGCACGCACCGGGTGCCGGTGATCGCGCGCGGTCGCGGCACCAACACCACGGGTGCCACGGTGCCGACCGCGGGCGGCGTGGTGGTGTCGTTCGAGCGCATGAACCGTATCCTGCGCATCGTGCCGGAGGACCGCATCGCGGTAGTCGAGCCCGGGCTGCTCAACGGCGATCTGCAGCGCGCGCTGGCGGAACTTGGCTTCTTCTGGCCGCCGGACCCGACTTCGGCACCGTACTGCACGGTCGGTGGCAATCTCGCCTGCAACGCCGGCGGCCCGCGCACGGTGAAATATGGCGCCACCCGCGAGAACGTGCTGGCATTGCGCGCGGTCGCCGGCAGCGGCTCCGAACTGCGCTGCGGCACGCCGACCACCAAGGGCGCCACCGGTTACGACCTGGTGCGGCTGCTGGTCGGCTCCGAGGGCACGCTGGCGCTGATCAGTGAGGCCACGCTCCGGCTGATGCCGAAACCCGAGGCCGTGGCGACCCTGCGCGCTGCCTATGTCGATGTCGATGCGGCAGCGCATGCCGTGGCGCGGATCATGGCGCAGCCGGTCACGCCCTGTGCACTGGAGTTTCTCGATGACACCTCGCTGGCGCTGGCGCGCGCGCATCGCGACGGCGCCGCCGTTCCGGAGGCCGGTGCGCTGCTGCTGATCGAGGTCGACGGCGCTCCCGAGACCCTTGCCGCTGCCGTGGCGGCGGTCAGTCGCGCCGCACGCGGCGACGGCCTGCTCGAATTGCGCGTTGCCGCCGAGGCCGCCGAGGCCGAGGCGCTGTGGGCGGTGCGCAAGGCGCTGTCGCCGGCGTTGCGCAACCTGTCGCCGCAGAAGATCAACGAGGACGTGGTGGTGCCGGTCAGCCGCGTGCCCGAGCTGGTGGCCGCGGCCAAGGCGCTGTCCGCGCGACATGGGCTGCCGATCGTCTGCTTCGGCCACGCCGGCAACGGCAACCTGCACGTCAACCTGCTGCCGCGTGACGCGCGCGAGCAGGCTGCCGCCGAGCCCTGTCTGGCGGCGTTGTTCGACGCGGTGATCCGCCTCGACGGCACGCTGTCGGGCGAGCATGGCATCGGACTGGCCAAGCGCGAGTTCATGACCCGCGCACTCGATCCCGGCGCGCTGGGGCTGATGCACGGTATCAAGGCCGCATTCGACCCCGACGGCATCCTCAACCCCGGCAAGCTGCTGCCCTGAATCGACGCCGCGCCGCGACGCCGGGCCAGGTCCCGCATGCCTTGCCGCTGCGCGCCGCGATGCTCTACGCTGCGGCGCATTCCGGCGCGGGATCTCGGCCGCCGGCTGCAAGAGGGGATTCTGCATGCTCGACGTCCTGGGCCGCATCCTGTTCGGCCTGTTTGGCCTGGCCGTGCTGCTGTCGATTGCCGCGATGTTTTCGAACAACCGCCGCGCGATCGACTGGAGACTGGTCGCGACCGGCGTCGCCCTGCAGATCGTGTTTGCCAGCTTCGTGCTGAAGGTGCCGCTTGGGCGCGACATCTTCAATGCGCTGGCGATCGGCTTCGTCCGGCTGATGAGCTACGTCAGTGTCGGCTCCAGCTTCATCTTCGGCAATCTGGTCGACGCCGCCAATCCGAACATCGGCTACGTGTTCGCTCTGCAGGTGCTGCCGACGATCGTGTTCTTCGCCGCACTGACCGGCGTGCTCTATCACCTCGGCGTGATGCAGCGCATCGTGCGCGGCATGGCCTGGGTGATCACCAAGGTGATGCGCGTGTCCGGCGCCGAGACCACCAGCGTCTGCGCTTCGGTGTTCATCGGCCAGACCGAGGCGCCGCTGACGATCAAGCCCTACATCGAGCGCATGACCGAGTCGGAGCTGATGACGGTGATGATCGGCGGCATGGCGCATATCGCCGGCTCGGTGATGGCGGCCTATGTCGGCCTGCTGGGGCACAACGATCCGGCGCAGATGGAGTTCTACGCCAAGCACTTTCTCACCGCCTCGATCATGGCCGCGCCGGCGACGCTGATGCTGGCCAAGATCCTTATTCCCGAGACTGGCGAGCCGCTGACCCGCGGCACGGTCAGGATGCAGGTCGAGCGCAGCACCGCCAATGTGATCGACGCCGCCGCCACCGGCGCCGGCGACGGGCTCAAGTTGGCGCTCAACGTCGGTGCGATGCTGCTGGCCTTCATCGCCCTGATCGCGCTGCTCAATGCGCCGATCCAGTGGCTGGGCGCGCATGCCTGGGGCGCCGACCCCGCCGGCACCATCAACCACTGGTTGTCGCAGACTTCGGGTCGCGACGTGCAGCTGAGCATGCAGACGATCTTCGGCTGGGTGCTGGCGCCGGTGGCGTGGCTGATCGGCGTGCCCTGGCACGACGCGCCGCTGGTCGGCAGCTTCATCGGCGAGAAAGTGGTAATCAACGAGTTCGTCGCCTACGTCGACATGTCCAAGCACCTCGGCCAACTGCTGCCGCAGAGCCGCCTGATCGCCACCTATGCGCTGTGCGGCTTCGCCAACTTCTCCTCGATCGCGATCCAGATCGGCGGCATCGGTGGCATCGCGCCGGGGCGGCGCCAGGACCTGGCGCGCTTCGGCCTGCGCGCGGTACTGGGCGGATCGCTGGCGACGTTCATGACCGCCACCATCGCCGGCGTGCTGCACGCGCTGTAGACGACCATGCATCCCGCCGTCGTCGTCGTCGGCAGCTACAACCAGGACTATGCCTGGCGCAGCGACTGCCTGCCGCAGCCGGGCGAGACGCGGCGCGCGCTGGGTTTCGCGACCGGGCCGGGTGGCAAGGGCTACAACCAGGCCATGGCCTGTCATCGCCAAGGTGTACCCACCTGTCTGATTGCCGCGCTCGGCGACGACACGCTCGCCGGCCTCGCGCGACACCATGCGGAGCACGAGGGACTGGCCTGCCGCTGGCAGATCGTCACCGGCGCAGCCACCGGCAGCGCCTGCGTGCTGATCGATGCCGACGGCCAGAACCGGATCCTCGTGCATCTGGCCGCCAACGAGCGTCTCGATGCGGCGTTTGTGCGCGCGGCACGCGCGGATTTCGCCTCGGCCCGCGTGGTGCTGGCACAGCTTGAGACCGGGATCGCGCCGGTGCGAGCGGCGTTGTGTCTTGCGCGGGATCACGGTGCGCTGGCGCTGCTCAACCCCGCTCCCGTTCACGCCGAACTTGATCACATGCTGCTGGCTTCCTGCGATCTCGTCACGCCCAATGAAACCGAGTTCGTGGCGCTGCTGTCCCGCCTCGACGGCACGTGCCTCGATCCGGGTGTGCTGGCCGACGGCACCGATGCGGAACTGCATGCGCTGGCGCGCCGGCTGCCGGTGCCGACGGTGGTGATCACCCTGGGTGCGCGCGGCTGTTTCGTCTCGCATGCTGGAAGTGCCCGCCTGCGCGGCGCGGATGCGGTGGCTTATCGGGTGCCGGCGTTTCCGGCGCGCAGCGTCGACAGCAGCGGCGCCGGTGACGCGTTCAGTGGCGCGCTGGCCGCTGAACTGGCACGCGCTGCAGGTGGAACGTTCGCGATGGCGGTGGCATGGGCCAGCGCGGCGGCCGGGCTGAGCACCGAGCGTGTCGGTGCCGCCTCGGCGATGCCGACCCGGGACGAGGTTGCCGCACGTCGACACGCGACGTCTGTGCATCCATAGCCGGCGGCGATCGCGGCCATTGCAAGTGTCGATTGGGAGCGCTGCAGCTCGATCCGTATTATAAGTTTAGATATTTCTAATGTAGAAATATCAATTCCATTGCTGCCCAGGAGTATCCAATGACTGAGACCCCCACGGCCGGCCTGCCGCGCCTCAACGAGCCCGCCCCCGACTTCAGCGCCAAGACCACCCACGGCGAGAAGAAGCTCTCGGACTACCGTGGCCAGTGGCTGGTGCTGTTTTCGCACCCGGCCGACTTCACCCCGGTCTGTACCACCGAGTTCATCGCCTTTGCCAAGGCGTATCCGGCCTTCCGCAAGCTGGGAACCGAGCTGCTGGGCCTGTCGATCGACAGCAACTACGCGCACATCGCCTGGGCGCGCGCGATCAAGGACAAGTTCGGCATCGAGATCCCGTTCCCGATCATCGAGGACCTGTCGATGCGCGTGGCCCACGCCTACGGCATGATCCAGCCTGGCGCCTCCGACACCTCGGCAGTGCGCGCCACCTTCATCATCGACGACAAGGGCGTGCTGCGGGCGATGGTCTACTACCCGATGAGCAATGGCCGCTCGATTCCCGAGTTCCTGCGTCTGGTCGCCGCGCTGCAGACCTCCGACAAGCATGGCGTGGCCACGCCCGAGGGCTGGCAGCCGGGCGACAGGGTGATCGTTCCGCCGCCGCAGACGACCGCCGCTGCCGAGCAGCGGATGCACGAAGGTTACGAGTGCGCGGACTGGTTTTTCTGCACCAAGACGCTCTGATCCGGAGTTTGCCGCGGATCGTGATTCCGGGACCGGGCCCCGGCATCGCGGTCCCGCGGCAGGCATGCCGCCGTTTCGGCCGGATGGCAGTGACCCCCGCGTTGCCGATTGCGGCAGCCCGGGTTGCCGTCAGGTCGCCGGCGCCGCCTCGACCACGGTATTGCGGCCGCGCGCCTTGGCCGCATAGAGGGCGCGATCGGCGCGCCGGATCCAGGCGTCGGCATCCTCGCCGAGGGTGTCCAGCACGGCGACGCCGACGCTCAGCGTGATGGTCAGATCGGGCGCATCGGCGGTCGGCACCCGCAGTCCGGCGACCGCGGCGCGCAGGCGCTCGCCCAGGGTCAGTGCAGATGACGGATCGCGTCCGCTGCACAGCACACCGAACTCCTCGCCGCCGATGCGCGCCAGCTGGCCGGCTCCGGCCAGCGTCTCCTCCAGGCAACGGGCGACGCTGACCAGCACGATGTCGCCCAGTGGATGGCCGCCACGATCGTTGATCTGCTTGAAGTGGTCGAGGTCGAGCAGCAGCAGGGCATGCGGTGGCTCGCCGACCTGCCCGCTGACCAGTGCCTGCAGCCGGCTGAAGAAGGCGCGGCGGTTTTCCAGTCCGGTCAGCGGATCGCGCAGTGCCTGCTCGCGGTACTGCGCGCCATGCTGGCGCTGGCCGCGCAGCAGCAGGAACAGAGTCAGCGCGATCAGCCCGGCGCCGACCGCCAGCAGGCTGGCAAAAGCGAACTTCAGCTGCTGGCGCGCCAGTTGGGCCTGGTGCTTGGCCGCGTCCGCCTGCGCGGTCACCAGCTCGAGCGCTTTGATGCGATTGGCGCGTTCGAGCTCGCCGATGCGCAGTTCCTTTTCGCGCGTGGCGAAGCGTGCCTCGAGCGCGGCGACATCGGCGCCGGTATCCATCGTGGCCTGCTGGCTCGATATTTCATTTGCCTCGGCGCGCGCGGCATGCAGGGCCTGCTTGAGCCGACCGGCGGCCTCGGCGATGCGGCTTTCGGTGTCGAGCAGATCCGGCAGCAGTCCGGCCAGGTGATGTTGGCGCGCGGCGGCGACATCGGCGCTGATGTCGGCGAGCGCGGCCGCATGCTGGCCCAGCGCCGACTCGGCGCGGGCGATGTTGGCGCGGGCCAGGATCACATGACTGACACGTCCGGCATGTTCCGCCTCGGCCAGCGAGCGGCGCGAGAGGCGGATCGCCGCCGCGGCCTTGCCCTGTTCGAGGTCCAGGCGCGCCAGATTGTCATCGATGATTCCGGCTCGCGGCGCGTCGTGCGCCGCGTGGTAACGCTGGCGCGCATCCTCCAGCAGGGCAATGCTGGCCTGGATCTGGCCGAGGTTGTAGAGCACCTCGGCCTTGAGATTCTCCGCGCCGGCGATGCGCTCGGAATCGTGCAGATCGCTGTAGGCGTCAAGCGCGTGGTCGCACTGGGCTTGCGCGCGGTGATAGTCGCCGGCCTCGGAGTAGGCGTTGCATAGTTGATAGGCGACCAGGCCGCGCGTGGCCGGATCGCTGCGATCCTGCAGCAGCGCGGCGGCGCGCAGCGCATCGCCGAGCCCGGCGTCGGTCTTGCCGCGGTCGAGCAGCAGCCACGCGCGCAGAAAACCGGCATAGGCCCTTGCCAGGTCGTCATGGCGCACCTCGGCCAGGCTGCCAAGACGCAGGTTGACCTCGGCCAGGGCGGCATCGTCGGCCTTCAGCAGCGCCGCGCGGCCCATCAGCCACAGCAGCTCGCGCTCCTGGCCGGGATGTTGTGCCAGCCCATTGCTGTCGAGCAGCTTCCGGCCCTGGGCAAGCGCCTGCGCCGGGTTGGCGACCACCTCGCGACGGAACAAGGCGCGGTCGAATGCTGTGGCGGCATGGGTCGTGCCCACGGCAGCCAGACCGATAGCGAAGACCAGCGTGGATCGGAGCACGCGCACAACCCCATGACCGCGCAGCGGATGAGACACCGCAGCCGACATCCGACGCCGGATGGCATGCCCGATGGCCGACAACGCCGGTGCGTGCAGTCAGCGAGCACGGGCCGGTCCGCGTAGTGTGCAGGAAACAGCGACCGAAACCGATCCGCGGAGAGTCGGGGGCACCATTGTTTGCAGCCGTCATGCCGGGGCGGGGCGGGGGCCGGCACGTGACCCGGTCGTCGCAACCCTCGGTGCCGTCGCGATAACCCGGGCCGCAGCGGGGTTTTTACCACCCGCTCTATCCGCTCCGCGGACCGCCGGGGTGGTCTTGCGCGCAGACCTGCCCGGCGTGCTCGCTTACACTGGGCATATGCTGATCGGCCCTTACCGCATCGATCCGCCGGTCGTTCTGGCTCCGATGGCCGGTGTCACCGACAAGCCTTTTCGTCAGCTGTGCAAGCGGCTGGGCGCAGGATTGGCCGTGTCGGAGATGACCAGCGCCGACGCGCGCCTGTGGGGCACGGCCAAGTCGCTCCGGCGCATGGACCATGTCGGGGAGCCCGAGCCGGTGAGCGTGCAGATCGCCGGTCACGATCCGGCGCTGCTGGCCGCCGCGGCGCGCTACAACGTCGAGCATGGCGCCGATCTCATCGACATCAATATGGGCTGTCCGGCGAAGAAGGTGTGCAACGTCTGGGCCGGTTCGGCGCTGCTGCAGGACGAGCCGCTGGTGGCGCGCATCCTCGCGACCGTGGTCGCGGCGGTGCCGGTGCCGGTGACGCTGAAGATCCGCACCGGCTGGGACCGCGAACATCGCAATGCCGTGCGCATCGCACGCATCGCCGAGGATGCCGGCATCGCCGCGCTGGCCGTGCACGGACGCACTCGCGCCGACCGCTACGAGGGCGAGGCCGAATACGCCACGATCGCTGCAGTCAAGGCCACGGTCCGCATTCCGGTCATCGCCAACGGCGACATCGACTCGCCGGAGAAGGCGCGCGCGGTACTTGCCGTCACCGGCGCGGACGCGGTGATGATCGGCCGTGCCGCGCAGGGGCGGCCGTGGATCTTGCGCCAGATCGCGCACTTCCTCGCCATCGGTACGCGGTTGCCCGAGCCTTCACCGCGCGAGATCCGCGACATCCTGCTTGGCCACCTCGAGGCGCTGTACGCATTCCATGGCGAGCAGCAAGGCTTGCGCATTGCCCGCAAGCATCTCGGCTGGTACGCGCGGGACCGCGCGGAAAACGCTGCCTTTCGCGCGGTCGTCAACGTCGCCGTGAGCGGGCAGGAGCAGTGGCGCCTGACTCGCGACTATTTCGACGCGCTGGCGGCCGGGGTGGCGCACGCGCGGTCCGCCGCCTGAACGGTGCGCCACGCGACCACCCTGCAGCCTCGAAATGCGCGGTGTATCATGCGCGCCTCCAATTCATCCCTTCATCCGCATCGAAGGATATAACCCGCCCATGAGCAGCTACCTCTTCACCTCCGAATCGGTGTCCGAAGGTCACCCGGACAAGGTCGCCGACCAGATCTCCGACGCCGTCCTCGACGCCATCCTGGCGCAGGACAAGCGCGCGCGCGTGGCCTGCGAGACGATGGTCAAGACCGGCGTGGCGATCGTCGCCGGCGAGGTGACCACCAGCGCCTGGGTGGACCTGGAATCGCTGACGCGCAAGGTGATCGTCGATATCGGCTACGACTCCAGCGATGTCGGTTTCGATGGCGCCACCTGCGGCATCCTCAATCTGATCGGCAAGCAGTCGCCCGACATCAACCAGGGCGTCGATCGCAAGAAGCCGGAAGAGCAGGGTGCGGGCGACCAGGGCCTGATGTTCGGCTACGCCTGCAACGAGACCAAGGAGCTGATGCCGGCGGCGATCTACTACGCGCACCGCCTGGTCGAACAGCAGGCCAGGGTGCGCAAGGCGAAGAAGTCGCCGCTGCCGTGGCTGCGCCCGGATGCCAAGAGCCAGGTCACGCTGCGTTACGAAAACGAGAAGGCCGTGGGCATCGACGCGGTCGTGCTCTCGACCCAGCACGATCCGTCGGTCAGGCACAAGGATCTGGTCGAGGCGGTACGCGAGCACATCCTCAAACCGGTGCTGCCCAAGGTCTGGCTGGACGAGGTTCCGGCCAGGCGTATCCATGTCAATCCGACCGGCAAGTTCGTGATCGGCGGACCGGTAGGCGACTGCGGCCTGACCGGCCGCAAGATCATCGTCGACAGCTACGGCGGCTGGGCGCGCCACGGTGGCGGCGCGTTCTCCGGCAAGGACCCGTCCAAGGTCGATCGCTCGGCGGCCTATGCCGCGCGCTACGTCGCCAAGAATCTCGTTGCCGCCGGCATTGCCGAGCGCTGCGAGATCCAGGTCAGCTATGCCATCGGTGTCGCCCACCCGACCTCGATCTCGGTGACCACCTTCGGCACCGGCAAGATCAGCGATGAAAAGATCGAGAAGCTGATCCGCAAGCACTTCGACCTGCGTCCCTACGGCATCATCCGGATGCTCGATCTCGTGCATCCGATGTACCAGGCCACCGCGTCCTACGGCCACTTCGGCCGCGCACCCTACGAGGTCAAGCTCGCCAACGGCGAGACCTATACCGCGTTCTCCTGGGAGAAGACCGATCGCGCCGACGCGCTGCGCGCGGACGCCGGCCTCACGCGACGCAAGTAACGCTGCACGCGGCAGCCGCGCTTGCGTCTGCCGCACCGCGCCCGCCGAGGGGCGCTGCGACTCCGTGCAAGCCGGAGCCAGGCTCGGCGGACGCCCGACTGCAACGGCGCCCGGTTGAGGCGAGTTCCTCGCCGCCGTCCGCCCCCCGGGGCGGGCGCCCCATTTCACCGGAGACCCGCCATGCATGCCGTCAAGACAACACCCTCCAGTGGTCAGGACTTCAAGGTCGCCGACCTTTCCCTGGCCGATTTCGGGCGCAAGGAAATCGACATCGCCGAACAGGAAATGCCCGGGCTGATGGCGATTCGCAAGAAATACGCCGCCGCGCGACCGCTGAAGAGCGTGCGCGTGACCGGCAGCCTGCACATGACGATCCAGACCGCGGTGCTGATCGAGACGCTGAAGGATCTCGGCGCCGAGGTGCGCTGGGCGAGCTGCAACATCTTCAGCACCCAGGACCATGCCGCCGCGGCGATCGCCGCCAGCGGCACGCCGGTGTTCGCCTGGAAGGGCGAGACGCTGGAGGAATACTGGGATTGCACGCTCGATGCGCTGAGCTTTGCCGGCGGCACGCAGGGCCCGCAGCTGGTGGTGGATGACGGGGGCGACGTGACCCTGCTGATCCACAAGGGCTACGAGCTGGAAAACGGCAGCGATTGGGTCAACACGCCGTCGGGCAGCCACGAGGAGCAGGTGATCAAGAACCTGCTCAAGCGCGTCGCCGCCGAGCGCCCGGGCTACTGGCACGCCGTGGTCAAGGACTGGAAGGGCGTCTCGGAAGAGACCACCACCGGCGTGCATCGTCTGTACCAGCTGGCCGAGGCCGGCTCGCTGCTGGTGCCGGCGATCAATGTCAACGACTCGGTGACCAAGAGCAAGTTCGACAACCTCTACGGCTGCCGCGAGTCGCTGGCCGACGGCCTCAAGCGCGCGATGGACGTGATGCTGGCCGGCAAGGTCGCCGTGGTCTGCGGTTACGGCGATGTCGGCAAGGGCTGCGCGCACTCGTTGCGTGCTTACGGCTCGCGCGTGGTGGTCACCGAAATCGATCCGATCAACGCGCTGCAGGCGGCGATGGAGGGCTTTGAGGTCAACACCGTCGAGAGCACGCTGGGCCGCGGCGACATCTACGTCACCACCACCGGCAACAAGGACGTGCTGACGCTGGAGCACCTGCAGGCGATGAAGGATCAGGCGATCGTCTGCAACATCGGCCACTTCGACAACGAGATCCAGGTCGACCGGCTCAACAACTCGGGTGCCACCCGGCTCAACATCAAGCCGCAGGTGGACAAGTACACGTTCGCCAAGGGCAACTCGATCTTCCTGCTGGCCGAGGGCCGCCTGGTCAATCTGGGCTGCGCGACCGGCCATCCCAGCTTCGTGATGTCGAACTCGTTCTCCAACCAGACGCTGGCGCAGATCGACCTGTGGGCGAACAGGGATCGCTATGAAGCGAAGGTCTACATCCTGCCCAAGAAACTGGACGAGGAAGTCGCGCGCCTGCACCTGGAGAAGATCGGCGTCAAGCTGACCACGCTCAGCGCCGCGCAGGCCGCCTATCTCGGCGTGCCGATCGAAGGGCCGTACAAGCCCGGGCATTACCGGTATTGAGACCATGGCGAGCGCGGCGATGCGCCCGCATCCGCATGCGAGGTGCTCGATGCAGCCGTTGCCGCGCGTGAAAGTCTGCTGCATCCGCGACCGCGACGAAGCACGGATCGCCGTTCGCCATGGCGTCTCCGCGCTGGGACTGGTCTCGGCAATGCCCAGCGGCCCGGGCGTGCTCGACGAAGATGCCATCGCGGCTATCGCCGCGGACGTGCCACCCGGCGTGGCGACGTTTCTGCTGACCGCGCTGCGCGACGCCGAAGCGATCATCGATCAGCAGCGGCGCTGTGGCTGCAACACGGTGCAGATGGTCGATGCGGTGCCGGTCGCCGCCTACCCGATTCTGCGCAGGGCGCTGCCCGGCATCGCGCTGGTCCAGGTCATCCATGTACGCACCGAGGAAGAGATCGTCCAAGCGCATGCCGCAGCCGCGTATGTGGATGCACTGCTGCTCGATTCGGGCGATCCCTCGCTGCCGGTCCGGGAGCTGGGCGGCACCGGCCGCGTGCACGACTGGAGCCTGAGTCGGCGCATCGCGGGCACCTGTGCCAGGCCGGTCTTTCTCGCAGGCGGCCTGCACGCGGGCAACGTGTCCTCCGCGATCGCCGCGGTGCGCCCGTTCGGGCTTGACCTCTGCACCGGCGTACGCACCGATGGTCGCCTGGACGAATACAAGCTGACTGCATTTCTCGCTGCGGTGCGCACTTCGGGGAACGATCCATGATCCGGCTTTCCTTCGAGTTCTACCCCCCCAAGACCGACGAGCAGCGGCAGCAGCTCGAGCGTGCGGTCGCGCGATTGAAGGCGCATGCGCCGGGATTCGTGTCGGTGACCTTCGGTGCCGGCGGCTCGACGCTGAGCTACACGCCGGACACCGTGCGCCTGCTGCGCGAACAGCACGGTCTCGATGCAGTGCCGCACCTGTCGTGCATGGGCGGGTCGCGGCTCGAGATCGCCGACCTGCTGGCGCGCTATCGCGCGGCCGGCTGCACCCGGGTCGTCGCGCTGCGCGGCGATCTGCCCTCGGGCATGGCCACCAGCGGCGATTTCCGCTACGCCGCCGACCTGGTGCGTTTCATCCGAGCCGAGCATGGCCGGCATTTCCGCATCGAGGTTGCGGCTTATCCCGAAACCCATCCCCAGGCCGACGATGCACGCATCGATCTGCGCCACTTCAAGGCCAAGGTCGAGGCCGGCGCCGACGGAGCGATCACGCAGTATTTCTTCAACGCCGATGCCTATTTCCGTTTCGTCGACGAGGCGCGAGACATGGGCGTCAACGTGCCGATCGTGCCCGGCATCATGCCGATCTCGAACTTCACCCAGCTGCGCCGCTTTTCCGAGCAGTGCGGCGCCGAGATCCCGCGCTGGATCGTGCGCCGCATGCAGGCCTGGGGCGATGACGGCGCATCGATCCGGTCGTTCGCCGCCGATGTGGTCGCCGCCATGTGCCGCCGCCTGCTCGATGGCGGCGCGCCGGAGCTGCACTTCTACACCTTGAATCTCGCCAGGCCGACCGAAGCGGTCTTGCAGCGCCTGCGCTGAGCGTGCCACACGGCGGCCGGCCGGCTAAGCTCCCGGCATGCGCGCGCTGCCTGCCGTCCTGTTCATCGTCAGTCTCGTGGCAATCCCGTCCCGGTCGCCGAAGGCAATGGCTGCGACGGTGCAACCGCAGCCGCAGTCGATCCATCGCTGCATCGGCCGCGATGGCGAACCGGTGTTCACCGCCAAGCCCTGCGCCGACGAGTCACTGGTGATGGCGCCGGCGTTGGCGGGGTCGGCGGCGCCTGCGGGACCCTCCATGCACGTGTGCCCGCAGTCGCCGCAGGCGTTGCGTGACCGCGTCGCCCTGGCGCTGCAGGAGCGCGACGTCAACAAACTCGCCGGCCTGATGCTGTGGAACGGAGATACCCAGCACGACGCGGTCGATGTCCTGCGCCGCTTGGCGGCCTTGGTGCGGCAACCGGTCGACGGTCTTGCATTGGCGCCCGCCTCCGCGGACGTCCCGGCGTCGGCAAGCGTGACCGCGCCCGCGCGCATGGCCAGCGTCGCCGGCGGCCCGCTGCAACTGAGTATCACCGCCGAAGACGGCAGCAGCACGGTCTTCGCACTCAGCGACAGCGGCGGCTGCTGGTGGCTGCAGTCCTGATGGCCGGAGCGCGGGATTCGGCGCGCGCCGGGGAGCACTCGGCCAGGCCGGCCCGGATCGATGCCGCCCACCCGGGATGGTTCCGGCAGCGCGCGACTCGGGAGGAACGTTCGCGCGCCGGCCGCACGCCTGCGGACGCGATCCGCTCAGCGCCCGGCGAGCCGCTATCATGGCGCGTTTTCCGCGGAGCACGGACCATGGCCCAGCAGTATCCCGAGCACATCTGGCACAACGGCGTGATCAAGCCCTGGGCCGCGGCCACCACCCATGTGATGGCGCACGCGTTGCATTACGGCTCGTCGGTGTTCGAGGGGATCCGCAGTTACGCCACGCCGCGCGGGCCGATGATCTTCCGCCTGACCGAACACGTGAAGCGCCTGTTCAACTCGGCGCGCATCTACGATATCCCGATGCCGTATTCGCGCGAAGACATCGCCGGCGCCTGCCGCGCGGTGATCCGGGCCAACGGCCTCGGTGCCGCTTACATCCGCCCGGTGGCCTTCCGCGGCCTGGGTGGCTTCGGACTGTCCGCCGAATGCCCGACCGATGTCGCGGTCGCCGCCTGGCCGATGGGTGCCTATCTCGGCGACGACGTTCTGGAGCAGGGCATCGACGCCTGCGTGTCGAGCTGGCAGCGGTTCGCGCCCAACACCATTCCGGCCGGCGCCAAGGCCGGCGGCAATTACCTTTCCGGTCAGCTGATCGCGCGCGAGGCGCGCCGCCTCGGTTTTGGCGAGGGCATCGCGCTCGCCTCGACCGGGCTGCTCAGCGAAGGTGCCGGCGAGAACCTGTTTCTGGTGATCGATGGCGCGCTGCACACCTCGCCGGTCAGCGCGGCGATCCTCAACGGGATCACCCGTCACACGCTGATGACGCTGGCCGAACGGGCCGGGATCAAGGTCGTCGAGCGCGACCTGCCGCGCGAATATCTCTACCTCGCCGATGAAGTGTTCATGTGCGGCACCGCAGCCGAGATCACGCCGATCCGGTCGGTGGACGGCAAGACCATCGGCGCGGGCAAGGCCGGCCCGCTGACGCGGCAGTTGCAGGCGTTGTACTTCGGGCTGTTCGACGGCCGTACCGAGGATCGCTGGGGCTGGCTGGAGCCGGTGGCTCCATGACGCGCTAAGGGCCGCGCGCGGCTGCGGGAGCCGGAACAAAGTCGAGGATCGCCACCGCGCCGCCTTCCGGCCGTGGCGCCAACCGCACGCCCCAGCCATAGAGATCGCAGAGACGGCGCACGATGGCGAGTCCGAGACCCGCGCCCTTGCCGGCGGCCGCCTCACCGCGCACACCGCGCTCGAACAGGCGGTCGGCGTCCTCGGCCTTGATGCCGGGGCCGGAGTCCTCGACCAGCACGCGCTCGGCCTGGACGCGAACCCGCACGTCGCCGGCCTGGGTGTACTTGAAGGCATTGCCGATCAGGTTGGCCAGTGCCACCGAAACCACCGAGGAAGGCGCGTTGACCGCCAACGGCGCCTCGATCTCGAAGCGCACGTGCACGGCCTTGCTGCCCAGCTGCGGGCGCTGCAGCTCGATCACGTCGGCGGCCACCCGGGCGACGTCGGTGGTTTCGCCGTTCACCGGACCCTGGCGCTCGGCACGCGACAGCAGCAGCAGTGCCTCGATCATCTCCGCCGCCTGCCGTGATGCGCGCTCGATGCGCCGCAGGCGCTCGCGCAGCTTGTCGCTCAGGTCGGGCGAGGACAGCATCAGTTCGACCGTGCTGGCGATCACCGCCAGCGGCGTGCGCAACTCGTGGCTGACGTCGGCATTGAACTCGCGGTCGCGCTGCACCAGTCCGGTCAGCCGCGCGGCGTAGTCGTCCAGCGCGCGCGCCAGCTCGCCGACCTCGTCATCGGCAAAGTGCGGCGCCAGCGGCTGCAGCGCACCGCTGCGACGCGAGGCACGCAGGCGCTTGGCCAGATTGGTGACCGGACTGATCACGCGCATCGACAGCCAGGCGCCGATGAGCACCGAGAGTGCGGCGAATGCGATGACTACCGCGATCAACGCATACTTGAGGCGCTCTTGGCTTTTCAGCAGCTGTGAGCTGTCGTACTTGACGAAAAACCAGTAATGCGGGTCCTTGCGGACACCCAGCTTGTATTCCTCGATGCTGCCGTTCGGCCGTGTTTCAGTGATGTCGTGAACACCGTTGCCCAGATCGCGCCACGCGAACGGGACATTGGAGAACTTGCGCTGGCTGTAGACCATGCCGCTGACCTTGTCCAGCGGCAGCTGGATCGGCACGTCCGGGTCGGCGTAAAACGCCTTGGCATAGCCGTTGAGATTGCGCTCCAGCGAATTGCCCAGCAGCTGGTTCTCCAGGCGATCGCGCAAATAGATCGCACTCGCTGCAAACAGCGACGTCAGGGCGATTCCAAACACCGCGAACGAGATGAAGATGCGGCTGCGCAGCTTACGCCGTGAGGTCTGCATCCAGGTCGCCCATGCGGTAGCCGATGCCGTGCCGGGTGTGGATCAGCGGCTTCTCGAACGGCTTGTCGATGACGGCACGCAGGCCGTGGATGTGCACGCGCAGCGAGTCGCTGTCGGGAAGCTCCTCGCCCCAGACGCGCTGCTCGAGATCGTGGCGGGTGACCACGGAAGGACTGGCCTCCATCAGCGCCTGCAGCAGCTTCAGGCCGATCGGGTTGAGCTGGATGGACTTGCCGGCGCGGCTGACCGTGAGGGTGTCGAGGTTGTAGGTGAGATCGACGACCTTGAGCACGCGGCTCTGCGGTCCCTTGCCGCGGCGAGCCAGCACCTCGAGGCGGGCACTGAGTTCCTGCAGCGCGAACGGCTTGGTCATGTAGTCGTCGGCGCCGGACTCGAAGCCGGTCAGCTTCTGCTCGAGCGCATCGCGCGCGGTCAGCATCAGCACCGGCGTCTGCTTGTGCGCCTCCAGGCGCAACTTGCGGCAGACCTCGAGCCCGTCCATGCCGGGCAGGGTCAGGTCGAGCACGATCACGTCGAAGTCGTGGACCACGGCGAGATGCAGGCCGGTGACGCCGTCGCCGGCGAAGTCCACCAGGTGGCCGCGATCCTCGAGGTAGTCGCCGATGTTGGTGGCGATGTCGTTGTGATCCTCGATCACGAGTACACGCATGAGAGATCTCCGCACGGCAGCCAGGCCGCGCCAGCGCAAGAGTAGCGATTATCGACGGCGCCGGGGGCGGCGGCGTGCGCGGTGCGCATCGCAGGCAAGAAAAAGCCCGGCGGGACCGTGGGGGACGACCGCGCCGGGCTCAAGCTACTGCCCCGATTACCGTAATCAGCCAGACACCAGACCTGAGCAGGACTCGAGCTGCACGACTACAGTGCCGATGTTGTAACCCGGCGCCCTTTAAATGGACGTTAAAGGGGCTTCAGGCCGGTGTTAAGCGCTTGCGTTCGATCTCGCCAGCTGGGCTCGCGGATTTGCGAGCCCGGCGCCAGGCCGGCATCGGTATCGGCTTCGGGCGACCGGCAGATGTGCGATCCGGTCACGATGCGGCAGTTCGCTACGGCCGGCAGCGTGTGCTGCGCGCCCGCGCGGGCCGGAGTCAGGGCGAATTCGAGGGTCTGACGGTAGCGCTCGTGCATTGCGGCAGCCGTCGGAGGGGCGAAACGCCAGCCGCGCAGCGCGGCCAGTGCCGCGGCATCGAACACTCCGGCCGGATCGGCGCTGACAATGCGCGCGTCGCGGACACGACCATCCGCTCCGAGCGCGAATTCCAGCAGCACTCTGCCCTGGATGCCGCGGCGCGCGGCGAGGTCCGGGTAGACCGGCTGCTGCACGTGCAGCACACGCGGTGGGGCTGCCGGTGCGGCGCTGGCGGGCGTCGTCGTGCCCGCCTGCGCAATCGGCGACGACATGATGCTTTCCGGCGCTGATGCGGGCATTGCCGGTGGCGATGGCGGTGTTGATGCGATTTCGGTGCTGGCCGCGGGCTTGGACGATGCCGCGGGCATCGGCGCCGGCATCGCGGCAGCGGGCGCTGCCACGGTCGCGAGCAGGGTTGCATGCAGGTGCAGTCGCGGCGGCAGTGTCGGCGCCATGCGGACGCTTGGCCAGGTCCAGACTGGCCGTGGAGGTGCGCTCAGCGCGGCCGGGACGGCGATGCCGGCTTGCGCGATCTGTCGATCATGCGGCCATTGCACGACTGCAGCCGCGGTCAGCAGGATCAGCAGCGGCAGCACCATGCGCAGCGAAGCACCGGGAGTCCGCCTGGACTCGCTGAAGCCGGCGATCAGTTGCGCGCGATCGAGCAGCACGCCGCCGCTGGCGGCGAGCACCAGCGGCGTGCTTTGAGACTGCTCGAGCCGCAACAGGGCGGCGAGATAGTCGCGGCGCGCGTCGCCGCTGGCAGCCAGGGCCAGCGCATCGCAGCAGACCTCGCGCTCGCGGCGCACGTCGCGCGAGATCCAATGCACCGCGGGGTGATAGAACTGCAGTGTTTCCAAGGCAACCTGCAGCAGATTGACCAGAGGGTCGAAGCGACGGATATGCGCCAGCTCGTGGGCCAGGATCAGCTCGACCTCGGCCGGCGGGAACCCGCTCGCCACCGCCAGCGGCAGCAGCACGACCGGACGCAGCCAGCCGACCACGAGCGGCGCGATGGAAGCTCCGGATCCGAGCAGGAGAGCCTCGCCGCGCAGGCCGAGCCGTTGCTGCAGCGACACGAATCGTGCCTGCCAAGCCGGCAGCGGCACCGCGTGCCGCAGCAGCGCGCGCAGACGCCGCCACTCGCGCAGCGCGCGCCATGCCTGCAAGCTGACACCGAGCCACCAAGTCAGCACCAGCCAGGGCAATGCGGCATTCATCGCCGCCGCGAGCGACGGGTGGCCGCCGGGGGTGGTGGCTGCCATCGCCGTCCTGCCCATGGCCGCCAGCAGGCTGGGGGCGCCCTTCGGCAGGGCCGTCGTCGCCAGTTGCCACGCCGTCCACAACGGGATCAACGCAAGCGCGAGCAGCGCGGCCAGGCCCAGTGCGTAACGCGCGTTCCCGCGCGGCATGCTGCTACGCAATGCGGCGTAGGCTGCCGCGACCAGCGCCCCTTGCCACAGCGAGTGCAGCAAGGTCCAACCGCAGACTTGGATCGCGATGGCGAGCACTGCCGGCGCGGTGTTCATGGCGGCGACTCCGCGTCGAGGCGGTCAAGCAAGGCTCGGATGGCGTCGATTTCATCGCGGTTCGCCCGCTGTCCACCCAGTGCCTGCAGCACGAGATCGGCGCGCGAGCCGTCGAACACGCGCGCGACCAGATCGTTGAGGAAGCGGCGCTGCGTCCGCCCCTTGCTGTGGGCGGCGCGATAGATATGCGCGCGCTGCGCATCGTCGCGCACGACGAGGCCCTTGGCATGCATCACCTGCAGCAGCTTGAGTGCGTTGGTATAGCCGCCGCCCTGTTCGCGATAGAGCGCGGCATGCACGTCGCGCACCGTGCTGGGGCCGCGTGCCCACAGCACGTGGAGGATTTCGAGCTCGGCCTCGGTCGGCCGGGTCGGGTCGGGTCGTTTGGTCATCGGGCTCGGGTGCCGCGGAGGCGTCGCGAGCCGGCCAGCCGGGGCCGGCTCGCGCCGGTTTGGATCATCAACCGCCGCCCTTGGTCTGGACACGGTTCCCGGTATTGAGTGTATCCATGGTGTACTGGGCGTTCGCCCGGTCCTGCATCAATTGCCCGAACGTACGGCATACGGTTTTTGGCAGATGCGAGCCCGTGGGCATTTCGCGCTGGCAGATGACGCGCCGGCTGTCGTTGTGGGTCAGGATCGAATTGACCTGTTCCTGGTCATTGTAGAGCTGGGTCTTCGACGCGGTATCCATTTGCGCGACGGTGCCGAATTTGTCGAAGATCGACTGCATGTCGGCCAGCTTGCCCTGCACGGTGGTGCGTTCGTCCGGGCGTACGTACTGATAGTGGCCACCCTTGTCCATCTGCTGTTGGATGGCGGCCACGACGGCCGCGAACTGGTCCTTGGTCTGCGGCTGGGTGATCGGGGGCTCGGGTGTGTCCGCCTGTGCCGTCAGCGCGAACGCGCCGAGCAGGATCGTCAATGCCAGCGCCCAGCCCTTGCCGTGATGCGATCGAGTCATGATCCAAGTCCCCTTCCGGATTGGCGTCGGCGCCGATCTGGCGCGCTTGCCGTGTGTGCGCCGATCCTAGAAGGCTTCGGCAGCCATTGTCAACGAAATCCTTCGTACTATGGTTTTCGTGCTTTTGCGGGTGGTTTGCGACGATCACGCGCCAGGCCTTCGACATGGCGGATGATCGTTGTCGCCACGTCGATGCCGCTGGCGGCCTCGATGCCCTCCAGTCCCGGCGAGGCGTTGACCTCGAGCAGCAGCGGGCCGCGTGCCGAGCGCAGCAGATCGACCCCGGCGACGCCGAGCCCAAGCACCTTGGCGGCACGCACGGCAAGGCGGCGCTCGGCAGCGCTCAGCCGCACGGCGCTCGCGCTGCCGCCACGATGCAGGTTGGCACGGAAATCGCCGCTGACGGCACAGCGTTCCATCGCCGCGACCACCCGCTCGCCGACCACGAAGCAGCGCAGATCGCGGCCGTCGGCCTCGGCGATGAACTCCTGCACCAGGAAGTTGGCATACAGGCCGCGGAAGGCCTCGATCACGCTCTGGGTCGCCGCGCGCTTTTCGACCAGCACCACGCCCTGGCCCTGCGCGCCCTCGTTGAGCTTGATCACGTGCGGCGCGTCGCCCAGCATCGCCAGCAGGTCGGCGGTGTCGTCGGGGTTGTCGCCGAACACCGTCTGCGGCATCGGCACGCCGGCGCCGGCCAGCAGTTGCAGGCAGCGCAGCTTGTCGCGTGCGCGCAACACGGCGTCGGATGGTGATGCCGTGACCACGCCCATCAGCTCGAACTGGCGCAGCACCGCGGTGCCGTAGAAGCTGATCGATGCGCCGATGCGCGGGATCACCGCGTCGAATCCGCTGAGCGCCCGGCCGCGGTAATGCAGGGCGAAACCGCCAGGCGCGATGCGCATGTAGCAGCGCAAGGGATCGAGCACGCGCACCGTATGGCCGCGCCTGCGCGCGGCCTCGACCAGGCGGCGCGTGGAATAGAGACGGAGATTGCGCGACAGGATCGCGAGTTTCATGCGCCGGGACCGCGCGGGGCGCCTGCCGGCCGGCCCCTCGGCGCTCAACGGATGCGGGGTGGAGCGGGTGATGGGAATCGAACCCACATTCACAGCTTGGGAAGCTGTTGTCTTGCCACTAGACGACACCCGCGACGGCGTCGCCATCCTAGCCAGCGATCGGTTGACAGGCAACGCCGCGTGCGTCCAGTGCGGGTTCAGGGGTAGGGTAGGCAGAATGAAACCGTGCGGCGGCGGGCCTGAGGCCGCCACACGTCCGGCGCCACCATCGCGGCGGCACCGACCCGGGCCCGGGAGCCGATCCATGCGCAGCACACGTGATGCCCTGCTTGGCGCCGTCCTCCTCGGTGCCTTTTCATTGTGGATTGCGGGTGCGCCGGCCGTCGCGCGCGCCGAAAATGACCCTCCCGATCGTGTTGCGCGGATGAGCGTGGTCGACGGCGACGTCGGCCTGCAGCCGGCCGGTACGCAAGGCTGGACGCAGGCCCAGCTGAATCGCCCGCTGACCACCGGCGATCGCCTGTGGGTCCCTGCCGATGCCCGTGCCGAGCTGGAGCTCGGGGGGGCCGAGATCCGTCTCGACGGCGACAGCGGCTTCAGCTTTCTCGACCTCGGCAACGACCATGCACAGGCGCAGCTGACCCAGGGCACGCTCAACCTGCGTATACGCCGCCTGTATCAGGGGCAGAGCTACGAAATCGATACCCCGACACTGGCATTCGTCTCCGACCGGACCGGCGAGTTCCGCATCGACATCGGCCCCGGCGGCCACGGCACGCAGGTGACGGTCTATCGCGGCGAGGCGCGCGTGTACGGACGCGACCAGACCCAGCAGACACTCTATGCCGGGCAGAGCTATCGCTTCGCGGACAGCTCGCTGGCCAGCGTCGAGACCTTCGGCATGCCGCAGGAAGACGGCTTCGATCGCTGGTGCTTTACCCGCGACCGCCGGCTCGACCGCGCGCTCGCCGACAGCTATGTCCCCGAGGGAGTGATCGGCGCTGCCGATCTCGACGAGTACGGCAACTGGCAGAGCGTCAATGACTACGGCAACGTCTGGTATCCGAGCGACGTGCCGGTGGGTTGGGCTCCCTATCGCGACGGACACTGGGTCTACGTCGCGCCGTGGGGCTGGACCTGGGTGGATGATGCACCGTGGGGCTTCGCGCCGTTCCACTATGGCCGCTGGGTGTGGGCCGGCGGTGCCTGGGGCTGGATGCCGGGACCACGGTTCGTGCGCCCCTGCTACGCGCCGGCACTGGTGGCGTTTGTCGGCGGTGGCGGCTGGAGTGTCGGTGTCAGCATCGGAGGCCCGCCGATCGGCTGGTATCCGCTGGGGCCCGACGATATCTACCGTCCCTGGTATTACGGCGGCCCACGCTACTTCCAGCAGGTCAACATCACCAATATCCGGATCGTCAACCAGACGGTCATCCAGCGGGTCGATCGTGACTACCAGGATTATCGTCACGGCCGCCCGCCGCATGCCGGACCGGGCTTCGGGCATGGCGATCGGCCCATCCCTCCGCGCGGGCTGACCGCGGTCCCGCGCGATGTGTTCGTCGGTGCGCGACCGGTGGCCGGTCACGTGCTGCGCGGTGACCGACTGCTGAATACCGCGGATCGCGGTTCGCTGCACGGGATGGCACCGCCACGGCCGCTGCCGGTCAGCCTGATCGGCGCCGCGAGTCATTCCGTGCCGCGGGTGCCGCAGGGGCTGTTCGAGCGCCAGGTGCTGGCGCATCGGGCACCGCCTGCATTCCAGGCTGGCTTGCCCGCGGGCGGCGCCTTCGCTGCGGGGCGCGGCGGCGCGCGGCCGAGTGAACCGGTCGCATTGCGGCCGCAAGATCATGCCGCGAGCAATGTGCATGTGCTGGGTGGCGTCGACATGGCGCATGCGGCGCGAGCGCAGCCGTCGTTTCAGCGCGCGCCGGGGACGTTGCCGCAAGCGCCGCGCCTGCAGCCGGTCGAGCGGTTCACGGGGCGCGCGAGCGGATCGTCGACACATGACGCCGGCCTGCCGGCGGGTGCCGTGCCGTCGGCGCGCTGGGCGCCGCATGCCTGGCAGTCCGGGCACGGGCGTCCGGCGCCCGACCAGATCATCGGCCGACCGTCGGCGGCACCATCGCGGCCGTCTGCGGGCGATGGCCGCCCGACGATGCGACCGGAGCGCCCGTCATCGTCGTCGTGGCGCGGCAACCCGTCGATGAGTGGCCGGCCCGAGCCGATCGATGCACCGCCGCAGTCGCGTTCCGAACCGTCGTATCCGCACGTCCCGACTTACCGGCCGACCTACGGAAGCACCGACAGTGGGCGCGCACCCTCGCAACCGGCTCCGGTCTACCGTCCCGAACCGGCGTATGCGCCGCAACCGGCCTACCGTCCGGAGCCGGCCCGGCCGTCGTATCGCCCCGCACCGGCGTATGCACCGCAACCGGCTGCTCGCCCGGCCCCGGCCCCGCACGCCGCGCCTTCGCGATCTGCAGCGCGGCCGGTCGATCATCATGACGGCGGCGGCGGCATGCACGGCAACTGACGCGCCTCCCAGCCGCCCCTTGGCGCCGGCCGGGAGGTGCTAGCGTGCGCGGATCATGCGTGCCGCCAGCCGGCGCCAGAAGCCGGCTGGCGAGACTGAGGGTGCCTGGAACGGTGGCGGAGCGGCGCTTGCGGACGGGATGACCGCGACAGACTCCGGCACGGTCAGCGTGGCGGGCTCGACCGCGGAATCCCGGGTCCCATCCTCGGAATCGCACGCGATATCTCCGGTCGCCAGCCAGACGTCGGCGCGCTGCCATTCCGGCGCATCGTCGCTGCGCACCTCGGCGCCGGGCTGGATGCTTCCGGTTGCCAGCGCATGTCGCAGCCAGGCCCTGCTGACCGGGCCGCGCAGAGCCTCGCCGTCGCGCAACAGCACGCATGGCCCGTCCGCCGACAGCGCGATCGCCTCGATGCCGATCCGGCGCAGTGCCTGCTCCTGGCGCCGCGCGGATTCCGCCGTGGTCGCCTTCAGTGTCAGCGGCAGCCGCGGCTGCACGCGCGCGGAAAAATCCGCGGCGCTCATGCGCAGCAACGCGGCGATCCGCGGCCATGCCGCTTCCGTCGCGACGCCCGCCAGTGTGCGTCCGCTCAACGTGACCGATTGGCTTGCGTCCACGGCACCCCTCCCGACGCACTCAGCACGCGCCTCGCCGCTAGAATAGTCCGATGCAGATCATCCTCAATGGCCAGCCCCTTGATTGCGTCGCCGGCAGCACACTGGCTGCGCTGCTGGCCGAAACCGGCCACGCGCAGCGCCGGATGGCGGTCGAGGTCAATCACGAGATCGTGCCGCGCAGCGAGCAATGCCGGCGCGTGCTGGCTGCGGGTGATCGCGTCGAGATCATCCACGCGGTCGGCGGCGGCTGAGGTCGCCAGCGGCGTCGCGCGCACTCGCGTAGAATCGACGGCGGAGTCGGCCGGGCAGTCGCGGCGCGCAAGCGGCGAGGAAAGTCCGGGCTCCGCAGGGCAAGGTGCCAGGTAACGCCTGGGCGGCGCGAGCCGACGGACAGTGCAACAGAAAACAGACCGCCGATGGCCCCGCAAGGGGATCAGGCAAGGGTGAAACGGTGCGGTAAGAGCGCACCGCGCGTGGGGACAACGCCACGCGGCACGGCAAACCCCACCTGGAGCAAGGCCAAATAGGGGAGCCATGGCGTGGCCCGCGTCGCTCCCGGGTTGGCTGCTGGAGCCCGCCGGTGACGGCGGGCCTAGAGGAATGACTGTCTAGAACAGAACCCGGCTTACGGGCCGGCTCCTCCTCTTCCGACACCCCTGTCGCCGCGTTCGCGGCGGCAGGGGTGGCCCGGCACCTGTGCGGACGAAAAGCCGTCGCGGGCGTGATGTTCACCTCCTGGCAGCGAAGCTCGTTCCGTGATCGCTGCGGATCGGATACCGGCCATGCGTCAGTGCATGCACATCGGAGGCATGATCGCAGCGCCGCCCGCTGACCGCGCGCCAGGATCGCCATGAGCCCAGCAGCCCGTACGTCCCTGACCGCCACGACGCTCCCGCTGCCCGGAGCGCAGTTGCGTTATCGGGCGGACTGGCTGCCGGTGGCCGCGGCCGATGCGCTGTTCGCAGCGCTGGCCTCGTCGATTCCCTGGGAGCGGCATCGCCTGCGTCTGTTCGGGCGCGAGATCGACGCGCCACGACTGTCGTGCTGGATCGGCGATCCCGGTGCGGCCTATACCTATTCGCGCGTGCGTTTCGAGCCGCGCCCGTGGCCGCCGGCACTGGCGACCCTGCGCGCGCGCCTGGAAATCGCCTGCGCAGCACGCTTCAACAGCGTGCTTGCCAATCTCTATCGCGACGGCCGCGATTCGATGGGCTGGCACAGCGATGACGAGCCCGAGCTGGGCGCCGAGCCCTTGATCGCGAGCATCAGTCTGGGCGGTGCGCGGCGCTTCCGCTTGCGCGCGCGTGACGGCGGCGCGGGAGTCGAGCTGGAACTGGCGCACGGCAGCCTGCTGCTGATGGCCGGGGCGACCCAACGTCTCTACCGCCATGATCTGCCGAAAACGCGGGCGGCGGTCGCGCCGCGGATCAACCTCACCTTCCGCCACGTCCACGGCGTGCGCGAATCGGCCCGGTGGGCGTCGGTTGCGCAGGGCTGATCCGGCCGTCGATAAGACCATGACCGCCGCGAGTGATCAACCGGTGCAAATGCGGCATGCTCGGGCCTCCGCACCGGGGATGCCGTCATGCCCACCACCGCTCGCCGCCGTCGCCGACTTCCCGCGCTGGCGATCGCCGCGATCGCCCTGCTGCCCGGCGCAGCGCAGGCCGCGCCGGGCACACTCGATCGCGGCGATACGGCGTGGATGCTGACCTCGACCGCGCTGGTGCTGCTGATGACGCTGCCCGGCCTGGCGCTGTTCTACGCCGGCATGGTGCGCGCCAAGAACGTGCTGTCGGTGATGGCGCAATGCCTGGCCATCGTCGCGCTGGTCAGCGTGCTGTGGGTGCTGTACGGCTACAGCCTCGCCTTCGACAGCACCGGCATGGTGCCCGGCACGGTCGGCCTGCACGCTTTCATCGGTGGTCTGGGCAAGGCCGGATTGGTTGCGGTCGGGCGATCGGCGCTGGTCGGCGGCATTCCCGAGACGGTCTATGCGGCCTTCCAGATGACCTTCGCGGTGATCACCCCGGCGTTGATCGTGGGCGCCTTCGCCGAGCGCATGCGCTTCTCGGCGCTGCTGCTGTTCGTCGCCGGCTGGTTCACCCTGGTGTACCTGCCGGTGGCGCACATGGTCTGGGGCGGGCCGGGTGCGTTCCTGGCCGATCACGGCGTGCTCGATTTCGCTGGCGGCACCGTGGTGCACATCAACGCCGGCATCGCCGGCCTGGTCGCCTGCCTGATGGTCGGACGCCGCCGCGGCTGGCCGCAGCAGCCGATGCCGCCGCACAACCTCGGCTACACCGTCACCGGTGCTGCGCTGGTATGGGTGGGCTGGTTCGGCTTCAATGCCGGCTCCGAACTGGGCGCCGACGGCATCGCCGGGATGGCGCTGCTGGTCACGCACATCGCCGCCGCGGCCGCGGCGCTGGCATGGATGGGCGTGGAATGGTGGACGCACCGCAAGCCCTCGGTGCTCGGCATCGCCTCGGGTGCGGTGGCCGGCCTGGTGGCGATCACGCCGGCGGCCGGCACCTGCGGGCCGCTGGGCGCGATCGCGATCGGTGCCGTCGCCGGCGTGGTGTGCTTTTTCGCCTCGTCGCGGCTGAAGCGCCGCTTCGGCTACGACGATGCGCTGGACGTGTTCGGCGTGCACGGCATCGGAGGGATCATCGGTGCGCTGCTGACCGGGGTGTTCGTCGATGCCACGCTGGGCGGCACGGGCCTGGCCGCGGGCGTCAGCGTGCTCGACCAGGTCGGCCGGCAGGCGCTGGGCGTGATCGTGGTGCTGGCTTACGGGGCGCTGATGAGCGCGGCGTTGCTTTGGCTGGTCGGCCGCATCGTGCCGCTGCGCGTCGGCGCCGAGGCCGAGACCGAGGGCCTCGATCTCGCCCTGCATGACGAGCGCGGATACAACCTCTGAGAGGTTGCAACGCCGGCTGGCCGCGGCGTGCGCGGAGAGCGCTCGCGAGCCAGTCCGTGCAGGCCCGGCCACGCGCAGCCATCCGCCATGCTGGGCAATGCCTGCCGGCGCGTGCGCGGCGGATCAGTGAGCAACGGGGGCCGGCGCGCCGGCGCTGGCGATCGTCCAGTCCACCACCTGCGGCGCGAGCCGGTTGCACGCTGCGCCGAAGGCAGCGACCACCTGCGGCGCGTTGCGGCCGGCGGCGGGCTCCTCGATCGTGAAGGACCGCTGCGCCAGCAGCTGGCGGGTAGGGTTGTCGAGCAGGCGCACGGTCAGCATGACGCGTACCCGCGCCTGTCCGCCGCTGACGAGCACACGAAAATCGTCGAGATCGCTGCTCAGCGTGTAGCGCGTCAGCGCGCCAACGCTGTCCGGCACCACGCGCGGCACGCGTCCGTCGGCGGCGAATGCGGCAACCAGGCGTTGCCGCAACAGCGTCGGTGGCGGCTCGGCCCAGCGTGCGCCTGCATACACCTGCACCTGATCCGGCTGCGGGCTGACCAGCAGCGCGCGACTGGCCAGGGGCCCGGACGCGGACGGCGTCGTCAGCGTCAGCGACCACGGCAGCGGTACGGCTGTCGCCATCTGCGTCGGAGCAGGCGCTGCGGGCAACAGGAACACGTCTTCGTGGCCGGGCGGCGCGATCAGCGACGCGCAGCCGCTCAGCAGCGCCACGAGCAACAGGGGCAGGCGTTTCATCGCGGCTGGTACTCCTTGGGTGCGTCGCGACCGAGCAGGTAGGCCGCGGGGGCGTGCTGCAGACGCTCGCTGAGAGCGTTGATGCTGCGCAGCGTGTCCTGCAGCTGGCGCAGCGTCGGGCCGAGTTCAGCCGCGCCCTGGCTGCCGGCGGCCAGGGCGCCGCGATTCTCCGCGATCAGCGACTGCAACTGGGCGCTCATCTGCTGGAACGAGGCCAGACTGGCACGCGCGCTGTCGAGCGTGGCACGGCCCTGGTCGTTGACCAGTGCATCGGTACTGGCGGCGAGATGATCGACCCTGGTCAGCGCGTCGTTAAGCTTGGCACTCGAGGCGGCGAGCTGCACGATCGCCTGCTGCATCTGCGTGCGCTCGCCAGCGATCGCCGACGTGGTTTCATCAAGATGCCTGAGCGTGGCGCTGATATGTGCCACGTTCCGCTCGGAAAGCAGGGTTTCGATGCGCTGCAGGATCTCGTTGGCGCTGGTGGCGATGTCCGCGCTGGAATTGAGCAGCTTGGACAACTCGGAGTTGTCGGCAACAATCACCGGCACATGCCCGTCGTCGCGGGAGCGCAGCGGCGGACTGCCGGGCGAGCCGCCGCTGAGCTGGATGAAGGCGATCCCGGTCAGGCCCAGCAGGCCGAGCCTGGCGCGGGTGTCCTGCTTGACCGGTGTGTCCCCCTCGACCTGGATGCGCGCGATCACCTTGCGCGGATCGCGCGGGTCCAGCTTCAGTTCGGCGACCTGGCCGACCTTGATGCCGTTGTATTGCACCATGCCGCCCTTGGAGAGTCCGGTAACCGATTCGTTGAAGACCACGTCGTAGTAGCTGTAGGCGTGATCGACACTGGACTTGCCCAGCCAAAGCACGAACAGCAGAGCGGCCAGCACCACCACCAGGGTGAAGGCGCCGATCAGCACGTGATGCGCGCGGGTTTCCATCTCAGACCTCCGGAGCGGTTTCGGCGTAGGCCGCGCCGGCGGCGCGTCCGCGCGGGCCGCGAAAGTAATCCCGTACCCAGGGATGATCGTAGCGCTCGACCGTGGCCAGGTCGGCCGCAACCAGTACACGGCGGTCAGCCAGAACGGCGACACGGTCGCAGACGGCGTGGATCGAATCGAGATCGTGGGTGTTCATGTAGACCGTCAGTCCCAGCGCGTCGCGCAGGGTGCGCAGCAGACGATCGAAGCCGGCGGCGGTGATCGGATCCAGGCCCGAAGTCGGCTCGTCGAGGAAGAGGATCTCGGGGTCCAGCGCCAGCGCACGCGCCAGCGCGACGCGCTTGCGCATGCCGCCGGACAGTTCCGAAGGGTACTTGTCGCGCGCGTCCTGCGGCAGTCCGGCGAGGGCGATCTTCAGTGTCGCCAGCCGACGCGCATCGCGCTGGCCGAGCGTGGTGTGTTCGAGCAACGGCACGCAAATGTTCTCGGTCACGGTCATCGAGGAGAACAGCGCTCCGTCCTGGAACAGCACACCGATGCGACGCTCGACCGCAATGCGCTGCGCCGCCGGCGTCGCATAGACGTCCTCGCCCAGCACACAGACGCGGCCCGCATCGGGCCGGCGCAGCCCGATGATCGTGCGCAGCAGCACCGATTTGCCGGTGCCGGAGCCGCCGACCACGCCGAGGATGACGCCCCGTGGCACGTCGAGGTCGAGGTGCTCGTGGACCGTCTGCGTGCCGAACCGGGTGGTCATGTCCTGCACCGTGATGACCGGCGCGGCAGCGGGCGCGGTCACGGCGGGGATCGCGCTCACCAGCCCATCTCCATGAAAAACAGCGCCGCCAGCGCATCGACCAGAATCACCACGAAGATCGCCTGCACCACGCTGGAGGTGGTGCGCTCGCCCACCGACTCGGCGCTGCCGGTGACCTTGAAGCCCTCGAGACAGCCGATGATCGCAATCAGGAATGCCAGCACCGGCGCCTTGCTCATGCCCACCCAGAAGTAGCGCAGCGGTGTGTCGGCGTGGAACAGCGACAGGAACATCGCCGGCGGGATGCCGATCGCCAGCACGCACACCAGCGCGCCCCCGAGGATGCCCGCGAGCATTGCCACGAAGGTCAGCATCGGCAGGCCCAGCATCAGCGCCAGCACGCGCGGCAGCACCAGCACCTCGATCGGGTCCAGCCCCAGCGTGCGGATGGCGTCGATTTCCTCGTGTGCCTGCATCGCGCCGAGCTGGGCGGTAAACGCGCTGGCAGTGCGTCCGGCCAGCAGGATCGCCGCCAGCAGCACGCCGAACTCGCGCAGGAAGGCGAACGACACCAGGTCCACGGTGAACACGCTGGCGCCGTAGTCCCTGAGCACGGTCGCGCCGAGGAAGGCGATCACCGCGCCGACCATGAACGACAGCAGTGAAACGATCGGCAGCGCGTCGAGCGTGGTCTGCTCGATCTGCTTCACCAGTGCGGCCATGCGCCAGCGGTGCGGCCGCAGCAGGTTGCGCGCGAGGGTCTCCAGGGTCAGTCCGACGAAGCCGAGCAGCAGGCGGGACTGGCACCAGATCGCCTGCACCGCGCGGCCGGTCTGCGCGAGCAGGTCGATGAAACCGTGATTGCTCGGTGGCGTCGGCGGATGCGCGAAGATGTCGTGTACCGCGCCGCCGACGGTTTCGAGCAGGGCGCGTCGCTCCGGCGCGAGATCGGGCAGGGCATCCAGCATTGCGTGCAGGCGCTCCGGTCCCAGCAGCACGCTGAGCAGGCCGGCGCCGGCGGTATCCAGGGCACCCAGTCCGTCGAGGTCGAGTCGAGCCTGTGCCGGCAGCGCGACCCTGACCGGCTGTATCGAGCGTTCGATCTCGGCGAAATGCTGCAGCGTCCAGGAGCCGGTGATGCGCACCGTGGCGGTGCCATCCGGCGCTGCAGACAATTCGACGCGGCCCTGGGCGCCTGCCTGATCCATGCTCCAAGGCTACCAGCTGCCTGTTGCGATGACGTGCAGAAGCGTGTGGTCGGCGGCCTGGGCGAGCCGCGCCGCAGCGCTTGGTGAGCGCACTCGGGCAGCGGATAATGCCCGCCTCACCGCCACGGACTCATCCATGAGCAAGAGCACGATCCTCAACGCCACCCATCGCGCACTCGGCGCGAAGATGGTGGATTTCGGCGGTTGGGACATGCCGCTCAATTACGGCTCGCAGATCGAGGAGCATCACGCCGTGCGCCGCGATGCGGGCATGTTCGACGTCTCGCACATGACCGTGGTCGATCTGCGCGGAACCGGGGTGCGGCCGTTCCTGCGCCGGCTGGTCGCCAACAGCGTCGACAAGCTCAAGGTATCCGGCAAGGCGCTCTACACCTGCATGCTCAACGCCGAAGGCGGGGTGATCGACGATCTGATCGTTTATTACCTCGACGAGGAATTTTTCCGCATCGTGGTCAACGCCGCGACGCGCGACAAGGACATGGCCTGGATCGCCGCGCAGGCAGTGCCGTTCGGCGTGAGCCTGGGCGAACGCCGCGATCTCGCGATGATCGCCGTGCAGGGACCGCAGGCGCGTGCCAGGGTGCTGGCGCTGCTGTCGCCGGCTGCGCGCGCCGCTGCCGGTGCGCTCGGCAAGTTCGCCGCCTGCGAGGGCGACGGGCTGTTCATCGCCCGCACCGGCTACACCGGCGAGGACGGCTTCGAGATCATGGTTCCCGGGACCACCGCGGTGGCCTTCTGGAACCGGCTGCGCGAGGGCGGGGTCGCTCCTGCCGGATTGGGCGCACGCGATACCCTGCGTCTCGAGGCCGGCATGAATCTCTACGGCCAGGACATGGACGAGACGGTCACGCCCTATGAGGCCGGCCTGGCCTGGACCGTGGCGCTGGACGCTGACCGCGATTTCACCGGACGTGCCGTGCTGGAGGCGCAGCGGGACGCCGGCGTGCCGCGACAGCTGGTCGGGCTGGTTCTGGACGACAAGGGCGTGCTGCGCCATGGCCAGAAGGTGCTGACGGCGCAAGGCGAGGGCGAGATCCTCTCCGGGACCTACTCGCCGACGCTGGGCAAGGCGATTGCCTTCGCACGCGTTCCTGCCGGGGATCCGGGCGCCGTGCGCGTTGACATCCGCGGCCGCGAGCTGCCGGTGCGCGTGGTCAAATACCCCTTCGTGCGCGACGGCCGGGCCTGTCCCGGCATTTGAGCCGCAACGCCGCACACGCCGCATTCACCCACGGCCTTGGTTAGAATGACCGGGCGACCTGCACAGGATTGAAGTCATGAGCGAGATTCCGGGCGACCTCAAATTCATGAAGTCCCACGAGTGGGCCCGCGTCGAAGACGACGGCCTGATCCGCGTCGGCATTTCCGATCACGCCCAGGGCCTGCTCGGCGATCTCGTCTACGTCGAGCTGCCCACCGTGGGCGACAGCGTGCAGGCCGGCAACGCGTGCGCGGTGGTCGAGTCGGTCAAGGCGGCGTCGGACGTCTACGCGCCGGTGTCCGGCGAGGTGGTCGAAGTCAACGCGGCGCTCGGCGACAAGCCCGAGACGATCAACGAGGATGCCTACGGCGAGGGCTGGATCTTCGCCGTGCGGCCGTCCAACAAGGACGAGCTTGAGGATCTGCTCGACCCCGACGCCTACGCCGAACTGCTCGACAGCGAAGAGCACTAGACGCAGGGCGCCGGGAGTGGGGAGAGCAGGCGGGCATCCGCAGCGAAGCGAAAGAGCGGGGCGCTGCCCGCCCACGAACGCCACGCCAGGGAAGATGTGGCCGGGGGCGCCGGCGCATGGAGGTCTGCTGCCGATGGCCCTCGTCCCGCGCCCGTTGCTGGCCAGAGCCTTCGGGCTGTGCCCTCAGGATCACAGCTAGCTTTTTTCTGTTCCTTGCCGCCAGCTCCCGCCCCCTCACTTCCCCTTCCCGCTCCTCACTAACGACTGCCGCCCCATGCCGTTCATTCCGCACACCGAAGCCGACGTCCGCGCGATGCTCAAGACCATCGGCGTCGCCGACATCGAGGACCTGTTCGACGAGATTCCCGCGACCCTGCGCATCGATGCGCTCAGACAGGTGCCGCCGGGCCTGTCGGAGATGGACGCCACGCGGCTGATGCGGGAACGCGCGGCGCGGGATGGCACGCCGCTCAATTTCGCCGGTGCCGGCGCCTACGAGCACCACATCCCGGCTGCGGTTTGGCCGATCGTCACCCGCGGCGAGTTCTACTCGGCCTATACGCCTTACCAGGCCGAGGCAAGCCAGGGCACGCTGCAGCTGATCTACGAATACCAGACGATGATGACGCGGCTGACCGGGCTCGACGTCAGCAATGCCTCGCTGTATGACGGTGCGACCGCGGTCGCCGAGGCCGTGCTGATGGCCGAGCGCTGCGCCAGGAAGGGTCCGCGCCGTGTGCTGGTGCCCGACAGCGTGCATCCGGCCTACCGCAAGACGCTGCGGACCATCGTCGGCCTGCAGGGTATCGAGGTGATCGAACTCGAGGTCGCCGCGCGCGGGGGCGCGCTCGATCCGGCGTGGCTGAAGGCGCAGGATTTCGGCGCTTTCACCGCGCTGGTGATCCCGCAGCCCAACTTCTTCGGCGTGCTCGAGGACGTCGATGCGCTGACCGACTGGGCCCATGCGCTCGGCGCGCTGGTGATCGCGGTGGTCAATCCGCTGGCGCTGGCGGTGCTGAAGGCGCCCGGTCAGTGGGGGACGACCGGTGCCGACATCGCTTGCGGCGATGGCCAGCCGCTCGGTGTGCCGCTGAGTTCCGGCGGCCCCTACTTCGGCATCCTCGCCTGCAAGCAGGAGTTCGTGCGCCAGATGCCCGGGCGCATTGTCGGGCGCACCACCGACGTCGACGGGCGCGCAGGCTTCGCGCTCACCCTGCAGGCGCGCGAGCAGCATATCCGGCGTGCCAAGGCCACCTCCAATATCTGCACCAACCAGGGTCTGCTGGTCACCGCGGCGACCATCCACATGGCGCTGCTGGGGCCGCAGGGACTGCAGCGCGTCGCCGCGCATTCGATGCGCAACACCCGCGCGTTGCGCGACCGCCTGATCGCGATCCCCGGTGTGCGCGTGCTGTTCACGCGCCCGTTCTTCCACGAGCTGGCGCTGCTGTTTGCACAGCCGGCAAGCGCGATCATCGATCGCCTCGCACGCGACAACATCATCGCCGGCGTCGCGCTCGGCGAAGACTATCCGCAACTCGGTGATGCGCTGCTGGTTTGCGCGACCGAGACCAAAACGGCTGCCGACCTTGACCGTTTTGCCGCCGCGCTGACCATCGCGGCGAACTGATCCCCGACGCCTCCCGGCGGCCCGGAGCGGATCCGTCGGGCGCTCCGAGGCCAGGCCGGCCCCGGGTCGAGGTGCGCTCGCATCGCCTTTCCGCGATCGCCTGCGGATGCCCCGGATCGCTTGTGCCGCAAGGCTTTCGGCGATTCGTGTCCGGTGAAAGTAAATGGACATAAAGACGTATAGACGTCCATTTGACTAAATCGGAAGTCGATCCGGAAAGGCGGCCGGGCTGTCGCGCCATCGTGGTCGCCGACGATCCCCCGGTGAATCGCCGCACAATATCCATTGACACGTGTGAAAGACCGGAATAGCTTTTGCGCCCGAAAGCGCGCGATATAAAAAATCATGGCGGCCAATCGATTCATCGATCCCTACATCGAGCACGGCAGCAAGGCGGGTGCGGTCCGCAAGGTCACCGTTTCCGTCCCGGTGCACGTGCTGCGTCTGCTCGCTGACGAGCGCACGCGTCGCCAAGTCAACAATCTTCGGCACGCCACGAACAGCGACTTGCTGTGTGAGGCGTTCCTGCACGCTTTTACTGGGCAACCACTGCCAACTGACGAGGAGCTGAGACGAACTATGGCTATGACCAAGAAAGCTGCAAAGAAACCCGCTGCCAAGAAACCGGCCGCGAAGAAGTCAACTGCAAAGAAGGCCGTGAAGAAGACCGTCAAGGCCAAGGCCACCACTGCGCGCAAGACCGCAGCGGCGAAGAAGCCGGCCAGGAAGGCCGCCGCGAAGAAGCCGGCAGCGAAAAAGGCTGCCAAGTAGGAAGCCTGTACAGGCGACCGCTGCCAGGGTGGCTCGCGCCACCTTGGCATTCTCAAGAGAAAGGCGCACAACCAATAAGATCGTGTTTCACTCCTGCTCGCTCCCCCTGCGACTGCCCAGCGCAGGGGGAGGCCTCGCCCAGCGAGGTGCGCCCCGCTCCATGCGGGGCGTTTCATTTTGTGTCTTCGGACTTTTTGCGATTGCCGGAGACGGCGGTTGTCGGTAACGTGATCGCGATCGCGCCGTGGCGGGCTGATGCCCGCCTGTTCCGAAGGGGGACAACGGGGGGCGCGGTTTCCCGCATCCACACGACGGTTCCGGCCATGGCCCTGCATATCCGCTCGATTCGCCGCAGTCAGCGCGGCGCCACCACCACCACCGCAATCGCGATCCTGGTGATCGTGATCCTGCTTGCCGCCGCGGCATGGTTCCTGATTCTCAGGCCGCCGCAGCACGCGGCGCCGGCGCCGACGCAGGCAGCCAAGACACCGGCCACCGCTGCGGCGGCACCGGCCGTCAGCGCCAATCGGCTCGAGACGATGAGCGTCGACCAACTGCTGGCCGAAGCGCGCAAGGCGCTGGCCGCACAACGTCTGGTCGCGCCCGCCGGCGACAATGCGGTGGAATACTACGTCAGCGTGCTGGCCAAGGACCCGAAGAACCGAGACGCGCAGGGCGCACTGCGCGAGATCTTTCCCTTTGCCGAACCGGTCGTCGAGCAGGCGGTCAACCAGGGCAACCTGGACGAGGCCCAGCGCGAGATCGACCTGCTGGCCAAGGCCGATCCCAACAACTACACGCTGACCATTCTGCGCGCAAAGCTCGATGCGGCGCGCAAGCTTGCGTCCAGCGCCCAGCAGGCGAAGCAGCAGGAATTGGCCAAGCAGCAAGCCGTACAGCAACAGCAGTTGCTCGCCGCGCAGCAGGCGGCGCAGAAGGCACAGGCCGCCAGCCAGGCATCGGAAGCAGCGCCGAAACCCGCGCCCGAGGCGGCGCATCCGGCTCCGGCTCCAGCGGCCGTGGTGAAGCCGGCAGCTCCGGTTGCCGCCCAGAATCGCGACGCGCAGATCACCCGCATGGTGCCGCCGAAGTACCCGATGCAGGCGGCGCGCGACAACGAGCAGGGCTGGGTCGAGGTCGAGTTCACCGTTACCGCCGACGGCAGCGTGTCCAATGCGCACGTGGTCGACTCGCAGCCGCGGCGGATCTTCGATCGTGCGGCAACCGAGGCGGTTGCACGCTGGCAGTTCAAACCGGCGCTGATCAACGGCACGCCGACCGCCGTCGTACTCAAGCGCAAACTCGAGTTCAAGCTCGGTGGAGGCTGATCGCGAATCTCGTCAGGCTGCCCGGCGGGCATGCCGGACATCGGTCCGGTGCAGCTGCGGTTGTCTCGGCGCGAACGCCGGCGCATGCGCGAGGTACGGATCGGACGGACGGTACCGCTGACGGATCCGGCTCGTCAGTCGAGCAGCGCGCGGCGCAGTCGTGCCAGGGCGAGCAGGCCGGGATCCTGCGGGTCCGCTGACTCGATGCCGAGCAGGGCGCGAGTGGCGCGCTCGTGGAGTCCGGCGTCGAGGAAAGTCGTGAGCAGGCCCGCGGTGTCCAGCAGCTGCAGCAGTGCCAGTGACCGTACCGTGGTCGGCGCCCCGGCGGCTGATCGTGCCACTTGCTCGGCATCCTGGCGCGCCTGCACCGAACGCAGCGGATAGCGCACGCCCAGCGCCGGAAATCCCCTCACGTTGGGTATCCGATGCAGCAGGTCGCGTCGTGCCAGTCCGTCCAGCACGCGTTGCGGCAGCCGATGGATGCCCTGTCCGACTCGCAGCAGCGCCTGCGCCGGCGTCAGGCTGCGGGTGCCGAGGCGTTGCAAGGCCTCGGTCAGCAGGACATGTGCCGCGGGCACCGCGGATTCCGCCACGAGATCGCCACGTCCCGCCGGGCGCAGGCGGTCGAGCACGATCAGGTCGGCCAGCAAGGCGGCTGCGGACAGGCCCTGCATGCCGACACCGCGGCGTTGCACGGCCAGCACCCCGCGGCGCGGGTCAAGGCCCAGCAGCAGCAGGGTCTCGGTGATCAGCACGGCATCAGCGGCGATGGTGCAGGCGCCGGAAGCGCGGGGCCGGGCGCGCATGCAGTCCGGCCCAGTCCTCGTGCGGCAGGCCGAGCAGGCGATCGAGCAGCATGGGCATCAGTCCTGCCGGTGTCGGGCTGTCGCAGTTCCAAAGGATCACCATGCCGATGCCGTAACGCGGCAGGAAGCCGATCATCGCGCGATATCCCTGTACCGCGCCAGCGTGGAAGACCAGGGTGTCGCCGGCATAGTCGTAGACCCGCCAGCCCAGTGCATACTGCGCGTTCTTCAGGCGCGCGCGCCGCCAGGGTGTGGCCCAGCGTTCACTCGGCGTTTCCACCAGCGGGGTGTGCAGGGTTGCCAGCAGCTGCGGCGACAGCACCCCGGGGCGGTAGCCCATCTGCGCGATCAGCCATTTTTCCATGTCGTCGAGGCTGGCATTGACGCCCGCTGCGGGCGGCACGCGGTAAAAGGCTTCCTTGGGCAGGAACGGTACCCAGTGATCGCCACGGCGGTAATGCGGGCGCGCCCAGCTGGCGCTGTGCTCGAGCGCGTCGCGGCCGTAGGTCGCGGTTTTCATGCCCAGCGGCAGGAACAGTCGCTTCTCGACCTGGTGATAGAAGAAGTCGCCGGTCGCCGCGTACACCACGTCGCCGATCAGCGCGAAGGCGATGTTCTGGTAGCTGTAGCAGGCACCGACCGGACAGATCATGTCGACCTCGTCCAGCTTGCGCGCCAGTTCCTGGTAGGGCTGGTTGTCCTCGAGCAGGTTGTCGTAGGTGTTGCGCGGCAGTCCGCTGCGCTGGCTGAGGATGTCGGCCACGGTGGCCTCGCGCGCATCCGTGGCGTTCTTGAGCATGAAGAACGGCACCGCCTGGCTGATGCGGGTATTCCATTTGAGTAGGCCATCCTGCACCAGCAGGCCGGTCAGCGCGCTGGCAAACGCCTTCGACAGCGAAGCCAGGCGGAACACGGTTGCGGGCGTGACCCTGGCGCCGGTGGCACTGTCGGCATAACCGAGCGTGCGCTGGTAGCGCACCTTGCCGTCGACCACGATCGCGGTGGCGAGGCCGGCGACGTCATTCTTGGCGGCGATCTCGTCGAGCCAGCGGTTGTAGTCGGCGATCGCCGAGTTCACGCGTGCCGCGGGCAGCGTGTCGCGTCGCGGCATCAGCGGAGCGGACACGGGTGCGCCGCGCGCACCCGCTGCAGGACGCGCTTGTGCCGCCGCAACCGGAAGCGGCACACAGCATGCCAGCAGCAGCGCCAGCATGCGCGCAGGGCGGCTGCTATGCTCGCGCCGCGGCGATGGGCCGTCGCGTCGAGTGCGGGAGGGTGTGGACATGGCCACGATCATCGTGCTGATCGTCATCGTTGCGATTGTCTTGTACTTTGTCGGCATCTACAACGGACTGGTGACCGCGCGAAACGGCTACAAGAACGCCTTCGCGCAGATCGACGTGCAGTTGACGCGCCGGCACGACCTGATTCCGAATCTGGTCGAGGTCGCCAAGGGCTACATCGCACACGAGCGCGGCACGCTCGAAGCGGTCACCCAGGCGCGCACCGCGGCGGTCAACGGCCTCGCCGGCGCCAAGGCGCAACCGGGTGACCCGCAGGCGATGCAGCAGCTGGCCGGCAGCGAGAACCAGCTGACCCAGGCCGTCGGCCGCCTGTTCGCGGTCGCCGAGGCCTATCCCGACCTCAAGGCGAACCAGAACATGATGCAACTGTCGGAGGAGCTCAGCTCCACCGAGAATCGTGTCGCCTTCGCACGCCAGGCCTACAACGACAGCGTGATGAACTACAACAACCGCTGCCAGGTGTTTCCATCGTCGTTCGTCGCCAACAGCTTCGGCTTCCAGCCGGCACAGCCGCTGGAGATGGACGATCCGGCCAAGCGCGAGGCGCCGAAGGTCTCGTTCAGCTGATCACCGGCGGCACCGCATGGACTTCTTCGCGCATCAAGACCGGGCCCGGCGGCACACGCGTCGCATGGTCGCCTTGTTCGTGCTCGCGGTGCTGGCGATCGTCGTCGCCGTGGACGCGTTGGTCGTGGTCGCTCTCGGGCTGATGTCGCAGCGTCCCGATGGCGGCACCGCGCTGCCGATCGGCGCGCTGGCGGGTGTCAGCGCGGCGGTGCTGGCAGTGATCGGGCTGGCCTCGTTGTACCGCACCGCCAGTCTTGGCGGCGGCGGCGGAGCGGTGGCGCGCGGCGTCGGCGCCACTCTGGTGCCCGCGGACACCACCGATCCCGCCCTGCGCCGCCTGCGCAACGTGATCGAGGAAGTGGCGATCGCCTCCGGGGTGCCCGTGCCGGAGATCTACATCCTCGAGCACGAGCCGGGCATCAATGCCTTCGCCGCCGGTTTCAGCCCCGCCGACGCCGCCGTCTGCGTGACCCATGGCTGCCTGCAGCAGCTCAATCGCGACGAATTGCAGGGCGTGATCGCGCACGAGTTCAGTCACGTGCTCAACGGCGACATGCGCATCAACATCCGCCTGATGGGACTGCTGTTCGGCATCCTTGCGCTGAGCGTGATCGGCCGCCAGCTGCTCTATGCCGGCTACTGGGGCGGCGTCTCGGGCGGCTCCTCGCGCGGGCGCCGCGACAACAACGGCGGCGCGATCGTTTTCATCGGCATCGGCCTGCTGGTGGTCGGCGGCATCGGCGTGTTTTTCGGGCGCCTGATCAAGGCCAGCGTGTCGCGTTCGCGCGAATCGCTGGCCGATGCCTCGGCGGTGCAGTACACGCGCCAGACCAGCGGTATCGCCGGCGCACTGAAGAAGATCGCCGCGCTCGAGGCCGGTTCGCAATTCACCGATACCCACGGCGAAGAGGTCTCGCACATGCTGTTCGGCGAGGCCGGCGCCTATTCGGCGCTGTTCGCCACCCATCCGCCGCTGGTCGAGCGCATCCGTGCACTCGAGCCGCAGTTCGACCCGCGTGAACTCGAGCAGGTCGCTCGCGACTGGTCCGACGTGCGTCGCGCTGCCAACCCCGCCGATCCGCGCGCCAGCCTGACCGGTCTGCTGCCGACCGTACTGGCGGCGACCGTGGCCAGCCCCGGCGCGGCTCCGGCGGCACCGGGTCTGCCGGCCGTCGCCGCGCGCGCCGCGCTGGCGCCGGCGGCGGTGGCCGCCCAGGTGGGCCAGGCCGATGCCGGCGACTACGCGCATGCCGCACAGGTGCAGGCGGGCATTCCGTCCGATCTGCTGGCCGCCGCGCGCGATCCGACCCAGGCACCGGCGCTGGTGCTGGCGCTGGCCTTGTCCGCGGATGACGGCCAGCGCAGCGCGCAGCATGCGCAGATCACCCAGGCGCTGGGTTCCGAGCTGGCTGCAGCAGCCGAGACGCTCGCGACACGGACGCGCACGTTGCACCCGCTGCAACGGCTGCCGCTGGCGGCGCTCGTGTTTCCGGTGCTGCGGCGGCGGCCGCGCGCGCAGCTGGCGGCGCTGGTGCAGATCCTGGACACGCTGGCGCACGCCGACGGCGGAGTCGAGATCGAGGAATACTGCCTGTCCGCGCTGGTGCGCACGCAGGTCCTGGACGCGCTCGATCCTGCCCGCGGTTTCGTCGCCGGCTCGCTGAAGCTGGATGACTGTCGCGATGCTTTCGCGCTGGTGGCAGCGCTGGTGGCCGAGTTCGGTCACGATGACGCAGCCGGCGCGCAACGCGCGTTCCAGCTCGCCGTGCAGGAGGCGTTGCCAGGCCGCACGCTGGCCTACGCACCGCCAGCGGACTGGCCGGCGCGCCTCGATGACGCGCTGGCGCAGTTCGATCGTCTCAATCCGGCCGGCAAGGAACTGGTGGTGCGCGGGCTTACCCGCGCGATCCGCGAGGATGGCCAGGTGCGCGTCGCCGAGGCCGAGCTGTTGCGCGTGATCTGCGCCGCGATGCACTGCCCGCTGCCGCTCAAGCTCGACGGCAGCGACTGAAGCCGGATCAGCGCTTTCGAGGCGCCTGCCTCTCGCCCATGCCCGTTGCGGATCCCGCAGCGGCCTGCTTCAGCCGCGAGTGGTGAAAGGTACCGGGCCGGAAGCCCGGATTTCAGGCGGTCGTGACGTGACCGAGAATCAGGTCGGCCGCCTGTTCGGCGATCATGATCGTCGGGGCATTGGTGTTGCCGCCGGGCAGATCGGGCATCACCGAAGCGTCGATCACGCGCAGGCCGTCGATGCCGCGCACGCGCAGCTCGCTGTCCACCACGGCGCGGTCGTCGGCGCCCATGCGGCAGGTACCGACGGGGTGGTAGATGGTCTCCGCCTTGCGCCGCACGAATGCCGCGATCGCCGCGTCATCCTGCACGCCGGGGCCGGGGAAGATCTCGCTGCCGCGGAAGGGATCGAAGGGCGTCGCGGCAAGGATCCGCCGCGACAGGTGCACGCCCTCGATCAGCATCTTCAGATCATGCGCTTCGGCGTCGCTGAGGTAGTTGGCGTGGATGCGTACCTTCGCCGCGGGGTCGCGCGAGGCCAGCCGCAGTCGGCCGCGACTCCGCGGGTGCAGGGCGCAGGCGTGCAGGGTATAGCCGCAACCGGGCAGCCGATGGCGGCCGTGATCATCGAGCTGGGCCGGCACGAAGTGAAACTGCATGTCGCACTCCGGGCCGGTGGCGTGACGTGTGCGCACGAAGCCGCCGGCCTCGGCGATGTTGGAGGTGCCGATGCCCTGACGCTTGAGCAGGAACTCGAGCGCGACCGCCAGATCGTTGGTGCGGTCATAAGTGATCTTCTGCGGCGTGGTCACCAGGGTGCAGATATCGAGGTGGTCCTGCAGGTTGCCGCCGACGTCGGCGGCATCGACGCGCACTTCGATGCCGTGTGCGCGCAGCTGTTCGGCCGGCCCGACACCCGACAGCATCAGCAGCTGCGGCGAGTTCAGCGCGCCGCCGGCCAGCAGCACTTCGCCGGCCTCGATGCGACGTCCGCCGCGCAGGATCACGCCGACGGCGCGGTGATCCTCGATCAGCACGCGCTCGACCAGCGCGCCGGTCTGCACGCTGAGATTTTCACGCCCGCGTGCCGGCTTCAGGTACGCGGTCGCGGTCGAACAGCGCGCACCGTTGCGCTGGGTCACCTGGTAGCAGCCGAAGCCTTCCTGTTGCAGCCCGTTGAAATCCTCGTTGCGGGCGAAGCCGGTGCCGACGGCGGCTTCGATGAAAACGCGGCTGAGCGGGTTGACGTGACGCAGATCCGCCACGCCCAGCGGTCCGCCGGCGCCGTGCAGGGCGTCGGCGCCGCGCGTATTGTCCTCGGCGCGGCGGAAATACGGCAGCGCGCGGTCCCAGCTCCAGCGCGGATCGCCAGCCAATCGCGCCCAGCGGTCGTAGTCGGCCGGCACGCCGCGGACGTAGCACATGGCGTTGATCGAGCTGGAACCGCCCAGCACCTTGCCGCGCGGCCACCACAGCCGGCGGCCGTCGAGGTGCGGCTCGGGCTCGGTCGTGTAGTCCCAGTTGATGCCCTTGCGCCCGACCAGTTTGGCCAGGCCCGCGGGCATGTGAATGAGAGGATGCCAGTCGCGGCCGCCGGCTTCGAGCAACAGCACGCGGCGGTGTGCGTCGGCCGACAGCCGGTTGGCCAGCACACAACCGGACGACCCGGCGCCGATGATGATGTGGTCGAAGTCCATGCGGCCCCCTCGTGACTGCTTCACACGGTGCGACAGCTGCGGAGGGCTTGCAAGCCTGCGCGGCGGCATCTCGCTTGGCCGACGTGGGAGCGTGCCTGATGCCGCCGGGGCGCAGCAGTCTGCATGCGTGGACGCATGCTAGGGTGCTTCGACTTTCGGCTTCCGACACTCGCGTGATTGCATCGACTGCCAATCGCCGCAGCGAACTGATGGCTGCGATCCAGGCCTTTCTCGCCTTCTTCTGCCTGCTGGCGGCGTATTTCGTGTTGCGTCCGGTCCGCGACCAGCTGGGTGGCGCTGTCGGCGCCGTGGCACTGCCGTGGTTCTATGGCGCGACCTTCGTGGCCACGCTGGTTCTGACGCCGGTATTCGGCGGCCTCGCTGCGCGGCTGCCACGCCGACGCCTGCTGACCTGGACCTACGGTTTCTTTGTCCTCTGTCTGCTGGCGTTCGCGCCGGCCTTTGCCGCGCAGGCGCGGATCGGTGCGTTCACGCTGGGCGTGGTGTTCTTCGTTTGGGTCAGCGTGTTCAACCTGTTCGTGGTGTCGCTGTTCTGGAGCTTCATGGCCGATGTGTTCGTCAGCGCCAGCGCGCGCCGGCTGTTTCCGCGCATCGCGCTGGGTGGCACCGCCGGTGCGTTGACGGGGCCGCTGCTGACCTCGCTGCTGGTCGGCGTGATCGGTGTCGCACCGCTGCTGGTGGTTTCCGCGGGGTTGCTGTTGCTGGCGTTGGCGCTGATGTTGCGCATCGGCCGCGGCGCCGGTGCGCGTCCGGCCGACGGGCTGGCGCTGGGCGGCAGTCTCTGGGCTGGGCTGCGGCAGGTCTTCAGCGAGCCTTTCCTGCGCCGGATGGCGCTGCTGATGCTGCTGGGCGATGGAGTCGGCACCGTCGCCTATGCGCTGGTGGCCGATTATGTCAAGACGCATCTGGCCGGCGCGGCGGCACGCACGGCGTTCTATGCGCACATGGACCTCGCCACCAATCTGCTGGTGGTGGTGCTGCAGTCGGGCGTGAGCTCCTGGCTGCTGGCGCGGCGCCCGGGACCGACATGGGGCCTGGTGCTGCCGGCGCTGGTCAACGTCGCCGTGCTGGGAGCAATCGCGGTATTGGGCCCGGTGGCCCTGCCGCTGCCATGGCTGGACCTCACGGCCGGGATGCCTCTGGTCTGGGTCGGCGTACCGCTGCTGGCTCTGTTGCAGATCCTTACCCGCGGATTCACCTACGGCATGCTGACGCCGGCGATCAACGCGCTGTACACGAGGGTGGCGCGCGAGGCCCGTTACAAGGGCAAGAACTTCATCGAGACCACGGTCTGGCGCTTCGGCGACGTGGCAGTGACCACCACTCTCAACGCGCTGCGCGGGCTGGGCGTGGGTCTCGCCGGACTGGCGCTGCTGAGCGGACTGGGCGCGGCGGCGGCGGCACGCATCGGCTATCGCGCTGCGCATTCGGAGGATCTGGCGCCGGAAGCGCTGCCTCGGTCCGGGCGCCGCGCTTAGCCGACGATATAGCGCTGCAGCTGCTCGATCTGCTGCGCCTGCTCGTCGATGGTCGCCTTGACCAGATCGCCGATCGAGATCACGCCGACCACCTTGCCGCGCTCCTGCACCGGCAGATGGCGCACGCGGCTGTCGGTGCACAGGCGCATGCAGGCCTCGATACTGTCGTCAGGGCCCACCGTCAGTACCGGCGACGACATGATCTCGGCCACCGGCGTGTCCGCCGACGCGCGTCCGTGCAGGATCACCTTGCGCGCGTAGTCGCGCTCGGAAACGATGCCGAGCAGGGTGTCGCCGCGCATCACCAGCAGCGCGCCGACCTGACGTTCGGCCATACGCCTGATCGCTGCCAGCACCGGCTCGTCCGGGGCAATGGCGTGAACCTGCGCGCCCTTGGTTTCCAGCAGATGCTTGACCAGTAGCATGCGGCCTCCGTTGCCGGTCCCCGGTAGCCGGCCTCGGGGCAGTCTAGCGCCGTGGCCGGAGCATGGCGTGTGCGCCGCAGCATGCGCTTGCCTTGCGCGAAAATAGTTCTATAGTTCCGGAATTATGAATACATCATCCGCACTCGAATCGCTCAAGGCACTGGCCCAGGAGCACCGCCTGGCGCTGTATCGGCTGCTGGTGCAGGCGGGGGGCGAGGGCATGCCGGTGGGGGTGCTGGGCGAGCGCCTGGGCTTGCCCGGCGCCACGCTCAGCAACCACCTCAACGTGCTGCGCGCGGCCGGTTTGGTGCGCGACGTCCGCGAAGGCCGAGTGATCCGCTGTCGCGCCGACTACGCGCGCATGGACGCGCTGCTCGCCTTCCTGACCGAAAACTGCTGCGCGGGCGACACGAGCGCCTGTGCGGCCGCGCCCACCTGTGTGCCCAAGCCCCGGAGCAGACGTCCATGAAACGCTTTCATGTCCATGTCAACGTGCGCGATCTCGATGCCAGCATCCGCTTCTACGCCCGGCTGTTCGGCACCGGACCCAGCGTGGTGCAACCCGACTATGCGAAATGGATGCTCGCGGATCCACGCATCAACTTCGCGATCTCGCAGCGCGCCCGCGCGCCCGGTGTCGACCACCTCGGCCTGCAGGCGGAAGACGCCGCCGAACTCGAAGCGATCGGCGACCGCCTGAAGGCGGCCGACGCGGTCGTTCTGGCCGAGAACGGCACGACGTGCTGCTACGCGCATTCCGACAAGTACTGGGCCGAAGACCCGCAGGGCATCCGCTGGGAGAGCTTCCTGACCCACGGTGCGGCGACCACGTACGACGCGCCGCATGCAGCACCGCCGGCCGTGGATGCGACGGCCTGTTGCGGCCCGGGTGCGGCCTGTGCGGCACCCGGCAGCGATGCGGCGGCGCCGGGCGCCGGAACGGCTGCGGCAACGGCGTGTTGCGGCGGCGGCTGCGCGTGAGCGGGCAGGCCATGCGCCCCTATCACGTCCTGTTCCTGTGCACGGGCAATTCGGCGCGCAGCATTCTGGCCGAGACGCTGCTGAATGCCCTCGGCGGCGGCCGCTTCGTCGCCTACAGCGCCGGCAGCCACCCGAGCGGGCAGGTGCAACCGCTGGCGGCGGAGATCGCCGCCGAACTCGGCTGTGACATCTCGCGCCTGCGCAGCAAGTCGTGGGACGAGTTTGCCGTGCCCGGCGCACCGGCGATGGATTTCATCATCACCGTCTGCGACAGCGCCGCGGGCGAGAGCTGCCCGCTGTGGCCGGGTCATCCCGCCACCGCGCACTGGGGGGTGCCCGATCCGGTGACGGTCACGGGCGACGAGGTCGCCCGCCACGCAGCGTTCCGCGCCGCTCTGCTGACGTTGCGGCGCCGCGTCGAACTGCTGATCGCGTTGCCGGACGCCAGGCTCGACGGATTGACCGCGCGCGCATCGCTGCAGGCGATCGCCGAGGCGACGCGATGAGCGCGACGCTCGCCACGAGGCCCGCGCTCGGCGGATTCGAGCGCTACCTGACGCTGTGGGTGGCGCTGTGCATCGCGGCGGGAGTGACGCTGGGCCGGCTGCTGCCCGCCGTGTTTCATGCCCTCGGCGGCGCCACCGTCGCCGCGATCAACCTGCCGGTCGGCGCGCTGATCTGGGCGATGATCGTGCCGATGCTGATGCGCGTGGATTTCGCGACGCTGGGCACGGTGCGCCGGCACTGGCGCGGCTTCGGGGTGACGTTGTTCGTCAACTGGGCGGTGAAACCCTTCTCGATGGCGCTGCTGGGCTGGGTCTTCATCCGTCATCTGTTCGCCCCCTGGTTGCCGGCCGGCCAGCTCGACAGCTACATCGCCGGGTTGATCCTGCTGGCGGCGGCGCCGTGCACGGCGATGGTGTTCGTGTGGAGCGAGCTCGCCCGCGGCGAGGCCAACTTCACCCTGACCCAGGTGGCGCTCAACGACACCGTGATGGTGTTCGCCTTCGCGCCGCTGGTCGCGCTGCTGCTGGGCGTGGCCGCGATCCGGGTGCCGTGGGCGACGCTGCTGCTGTCGGTGCTGCTCTACATCGTGGTGCCCTTGCTGCTTGCCCAGATCCTGCGCGCGCTGCTGCTGCGGCGTGGCACGATGACGCTGGAAGGTGCGCTCGCCCGCAGCAAGCCGCTGTCGCTGTTCGCGCTGCTGGCGACGCTGGTGCTGCTGTTCGGCTTCCAGGGCGTGACGATCGTCGGGCAACCGCTGGTGATCCTGCTGCTGGCGGTGCCGATCGCGATCCAGGTGATCTTCAACAGCGCGCTGGCCTACGGGCTCAACCGCGCACTGGGCGAGTCGCACTGCGTGGCCGGTCCCTCGGCGCTGATCGGCGCCAGCAACTTCTTCGAACTGGCGGTGGCGACCGCGATCAGCCTGTTCGGCTTCGCTTCCGGCGCGGCGCTGGCGACGGTGGTCGGCGTGCTGATCGAGGTGCCGGTGATGCTGGCAGTGGTCGCCGCGGTCAATGCCAGCCGCGGCTGGTACGAGGCGCACGGCTGACGGTTTGTATCGGCAGGCAGGACAGGCTATTTCGGCAGGTAGGACACGCCGCCCAACTGGTGCATCTGCCGCTCGACCCAGGCGGCGTGGCGCAGCACATACCGCGAGGGGCGGTCGGCGCGATAGCGGCGCGGGTCCGGCAGGACCGAAGCCAGCAGCGCCGCCTCGTGTTCATTCAGCCGCGCCGGCGGCTTGTGGAAATCGATGCGGCTGGCGGCGTCGACGCCGTAGATGCCATTGCCGAGCTCGGCGATGTTCATGTAAATCTCGAGGATGCGCCGCTTCGGCAGGTTCAGCTCCAGCAGGATGGTGAAATAGGCCTCGATGCCCTTGCGCACGAAGCTGCGCCCGCTCCACAGGAACAGGTTCTTCGCGGTCTGCTGGGTGATCGTGCTGGCGCCGCGCAGGCGGTCGCCTTCCTCGGCCTGGTCGATGGCGTCGCGGATTTCGCCGAAATCGAAGCCGTAGTTGCTGGGGAAGGTCTGGTCCTCGCTGGCGACCATCGCCAACGGTACCACCGGTGCCACCGCGCGCCATGGCACCCAGTGGTAGTGCAGGGTGAAGCCGCGCTCGCCATGCCATTGCGCGCCGAGCCAGCGCTCGATCATGAACGCGCTGGTCAGCGGCGGCACGAAGCGCAGGCCGAGCACCGCCAGCTCGGTGACCGCCAGCCAGGTCAGGGCGGCGATCATCAGACCGCGCAGCCAGCGACGTCTGCGTGAGCGCAGCGGGGCGGGGGAGCGGGTGGCGGACATGCGGACAACCGAGTCGGGGGCACGGCAAGTATAGGCGGTGGCCGGCGCGCGCCGGCTTGGATTCATCGACCGCGTCCCCACCTTGGCGGATTCCCAGCCGGGCCCTGTCGATGCCGATCGCCGCCAACGACCAGATGCACCGTTTCCTGCTCGAACGCGCCGGCGTGCGCGGCGCCGTGGCGCACCTGGGCCCGTCCTGGCGCGAAGTAGCCGGGCGCGGCGATTACCCGCAGCCGCTGCGCGACCTGCTCGGCCAGGCACTGGCGGCCAGCGCGCTGCTCACGGCCCACATCAAGTTGCAGGGCAGTCTGTCGATCGAGCTCAAGAGCCAGGGTCCGTTGCGGCTGCTGTTCGCCGAGTGCAGCGATGCGGGCCGCATCCGCGGCCTCGCGCGTTGGCAGGCGCCGCTGCCCGAGCCGCTGGATCTCGGCGCGCAACCCGGCGCGCTGCTGGCGATCACGCTCGGCAGCGTCGAGCAAGGTACCCGCTACCAGGGTCTGGTCAGTGTGCGTTCGGCCCCCTTTGCCGCCTTGCTCGAAGACTATTTCGCGCAATCCGAGCAATTGCCGACCCGGATCGTGCTGGCTAGTGGCGCCGATGGCGCTGCGGGGCTGCTGTTGCAGCAGTTGCCGGGGGCACGCGGCGACGATGATGCCTGGAATCGCGTCGGTCATCTCACCGCCACCCTGACGGAAGCCGAATTGCTCACGTTGCCGGCCGCCGAGCTGCTGCGCCGGCTGTATCACCAGGAGGCACCGCGCCTGCTCGACGTTTCGACCCTCGGTTTCGGCTGCGGCTGCTCACGCGACCGCGTCGAGGCCGTGCTGCGCGCGCTCGGGCGCGCGGAGGTCGAGGCCGCTCTGGCGGCCAGCGGCGGCATGGTCGAGGTGACCTGCGAATTCTGCGACGCGCGCTACCGGTTCGATCCGGTCGACGTGGCGCGGGTGACCAGTGCCAATCCGAGTGCTCCGGCCTCGGCCACCCCGCACTGAGTTCAGCTGATGGCGGGAACCGCCGCGGTTGCGACGCCCCAGGTTTCGGCGGATTTCGGTTCGGCGAACAGGAAGCCCTGGCCGAACACGCAGCCCAGGGCGGCCAGCGTGCGCCGTTGCGCTTCCGTCTCGATGCCCTCGGCGATGACCTGCATGCCCAGCGAGTGGGCCAAGGCGAGGATCGCGCGCACGACCACCAGGGTGCCGCCCTCGTTCCCCTGTGCCGGCAGGCCGATGATGAACGAGCGGTCGATCTTCAGAGACTGCAGCGGATACTGGTGCAGGTAGCTGAGCGAGGAGTAGCCGGTACCGAAATCGTCCAGGGCGATGCCGATGCCCTGTTCGCGCAGCAGGGCCAGCGTGCATTTGACCGTGGCCGGACTCTCCAGCAGGGTGCGCTCGGTGACCTCGACGCGTACGCGCGCGGGCTGGACTCGATGCCGGCCGAACAGGTCCAGCAGGCGCGGTGCCAGCTCGTCGCTGCGAAAGTGCCGTCCCGACAGATTGATGCTGACGAAGCCGCCTTCCGCGGTCAGCAGCGGGATCTGCGCCGCGACCTGTTCGAACATCATCCAGTCGATCGCCTCGGACGAGCCGTTGTCTTCCGCGACACCGAGGAAGTCGCCGGGCACCAGCACACCGCGCGCCGGGTGGCGCCAGCGCAGTAGCGCCTCGAAGCCGGCGACGCGTCCGTCCTCCAGGCTCACGATCGGCTGATAGAACGGCTCGAACTCGCCGCGCTCCAGTGCACGCCGCAGGTCCACTTCGAGCTCCAGCAGGCTGACCGCCTCGCGGCGCAGGCGCTCGTCGAAGATCGCGTACCGCTGGCGGCCCTCGGCCTTGGCCCGGTACATGGCCGAGTCGGCGTCGCGGAGCAATTCCTCCGGGCGCCGGTAGTGCGGTGCCGCCAGCGCGATGCCGATCGATGTCGAAGTGAACATCTCCTTGGCGCCGAGCCGGAACGGTGCGCGCATCGCGGTGATGATGCGGTCAGCCACGCGCTCGGCCTCGCCGACATCAGCGATCCCCTCGACCAGCACGGCAAACTCGTCACCGCCGAGGCGAGCCACGACATCCTGTGCTTTCAGGCAGGCGCGGATGCGCCCGCCGGCCTGGAACAGCAGATCGTCGCCGACCAGATGACCGACCGAGTCGTTGATCACCTTGAAGCGGTCGAGATCGAGAAACAGCACCGCAAACA
>JAGWPB010000051.1 GCA_028870665.1 Lysobacteraceae bacterium | reverse complement strand
TCCCACCCGATCCCATCCCGAACTCGGAAGTGAAACGCACCTGCGCCGATGGTAGTGTGGCTCTAGCCATGCAAGAGTAGGTCACCGCCAAGGGCTTTATCCCCTCAGGGCCGATCCTCACCGATCGGCCCTGCGCTTTTGCGGCCGCCCCTGCGCCCGGCCCGCTTGCCGCTCAGGCCTTGAGGCGCGTCTCGCACCAATCCGCTAGCGCGGCGAGATCGGAAAACTCGAGGTCCGGCGCAGGCCCGTGTGCCCAGAGGCGTCCATCGCGGTTGATCCAAGCCGATCGCAGGCCGGCCGATTGCGCGCCGCCCACATCCAGCGCCGGATCGTCACCGATATGCAGCACCCTCCCGGGCGGTACCCCGAGCCTGCGACAGGCGGCGTGGAAGATCCGTGGGGTCGGCTTGGCACAGCCTGCTTCGCGCGCGCTGAGGCAGAAGCGGAAATGCCCGTCGAGGCCGATCCGGACTAGGTCCGCATTGCCGTTGGTCAGGCCGATCAGCGGCAGTTGTCGGGCCAGCCGCACCAGTGCCGGCGCCGCATCGGGATACAGTTCGACCTGATTGCGCGCCTCGAAATACACTTCGAAGGCCTCGTTGACATGTTGCGTGCTCTCGCCGCAGGCGGCGAATGCGGTGGCCAGCGTCAGTCGGCGCTGGGCGCTGAAATCGTGGGCAAGATCCGGACGCTCATCGGCGATGCGTTCCCGCAGCCGACGCATCGCGGCGATCGGAAACGCGTCAGCGACGCGCGGGCACCAGTGGCGCAGCCAGCGATCGAGCTGGCGTTCGGCGTGCTCGATGGCCGGCAGCACCGGCCACAGCGTGTCGTCGAGATCGAGCGACAGTGCGAGCAGTTGCATCAACCGCCGCTATCGTCGGCCGTCGCCTTGTCGCGTGCCCGTTGCCTGAGCATGCGTTGCCGGGCCTTTTCGGTCAGCGGCGAGGTCGGCGCGATGCTGGCGCCCTGCGAATAGGTGGCGCCGGGCGCCGCCACCGGTCCGTTCATCGCGACGGATGCCGATTCGCCGTTGATCCGCGCGGCGATCCAGCTGCGGCGCTGGCCCTCGCGCTGAGCGAGCGTGGCCGCGTCGGCGTAGGGGATCAGCATGTGCTCGCGCATGATGGCATGGGCGCGCGGCGTATCGATGAAAGCCATCAGCCGACTCACCGCAGCCGCGTGCGGATCCTCGGGATTGGTGGCGAAATAGAGCGGGGTGTAAAGGGGATAGCTGCCGCTAGCGAGGTTGGCAACGCTGGGTCGGACACCCTCGATGTCGAGCATGCGCAGTTTCGGGTTGGCGAAGACGTTTGACAGTGTGCTGACGCCAAGGCCGTCCGGATCGAGCGAAACCGCGACTTCGAGTTGCTGGGTGTTGAGATACAGGCGTGGCGCGGCGACATTGACATCGCCGTTGCCGTACAGAAGCCGGCGCAGGCTGTACTCGACGCCATCGAGCGGGCTGGCGATGGAGTAGAGATTGATCGGCGCATCGCGACCACCCAACTGGCGCCAGTTGGTGATCTTGCCCCAATAAATGTTGTACAGCTGCCGCAGCGTGATATTGCGAACCGGGTTGTTCGGGTGCTCGATCATCACCAGTGCGTCCCATGCCACCGGGGTGAAGGTCAGCACGCTTTCCTGGCTGCGCTTGGCGAAAGCCGGGCGCGCGCTGCCGGCGATGTCCACCTGTCCACTGATCGCCTCGTCGATGCCCGAAATGGTATTGAACGGCTGCACCTCCATGCGACCTTGTCCGCTGCGCTGCCAAGCCTTGGCCAGCGACTCGGCGAGACTGCGTGCGGTGGTGCTGTCGCCGCGCCAGCGCAATGCGGGCTCGGCCTGGGCCGTGGCGGCATAAGACAGCACCGCAAGGAAAACCAGCCACCAGAGGCGCGGGGTATAAATGGACATGACGTCATCTCGAGGGCCGCACCGCGGCGCGCGCCCCGATTATGGCTCCGCCGCGCCTTCGGCGCATGCGCACGCGGTCACTATTCGGCCATGATGTTAAACCCGCGTCCGTCCCGCACCACCGTCAGCAGCCGCTGGCGCGGCGGTACGCAAAAACAGGGCGCGCAGACCTGCAATGTCATTCACGCGTCGCTGGTTGACGTCGGATCGCCGCTGCAACCAGCGCGTGCCCTGGGCCATGATCAGCAACGGTCGCCGCTCCGGCTACAGGTTCGGCAACATCGTCTGCAATTCCCAAGGGCCAGGTCGAGTTCGACCATCCCAGCCTGCGGATGATTGCAGCTGACCCGGAGGCGAGCGTTGACAGCCCGGGAGCGGAGGGGTACGGTTCGGCCTCGCCCGCGATCACAACATGTTGTGTCCGGGGCGCCCCATTTTACCAAGCGCTGGGGCGCTATGACCCTCCAGCCCCGGGGAAGGTTGCAGGCTCCGAGATGACTTATGCCGCGTTCCAGACCGCCGTCGTCGTCCCGTCGCCCGCGCGCCGGTGCGCCGCGAGGCGGAGCGTCCGCCGATGCCGGTTCGGGCGCTGCTGACACGCTGAATCCGCAGACAAGGGAGACAACAACAACCATGAGCACGGTGCGTGCGGAAGCGGCGATCCGGAGTGCGGCGGAGATTCCCCTGCAGGCCGCCTCCCAGGACATCTGGGACAAGAAATACCGCCTCAAGACCAAGCTGGGCAAGCCCGTCGACGCCAGCGTCGACGATACCTACAAGCGCGTGGCGCGGGCGCTATCCGACGTCGAGGCCACGCCGGAAAAGCGCGAGTACTGGTACGAGCGTTTCCTGTGGGCGCTGCGTCGTGGCGCGATACCCGCCGGCCGCATCACCTCCAACGCGGGCGCGCTGGAGCACAAGCCGGCCACCTCGACGATCAATTGCACGGTGTCGGGCACCATCCGCGACTCCATGGACGACATCCTCGAGAAGGTCCACGAGGCCGGGCTGACGTTGAAGGCCGGCTGCGGCATCGGCTACGAGTTCTCGACGCTGCGTCCGCGCGGCGCCTACGTGTCGGGCGCCGGCGCGCACACCTCCGGCCCGCTGTCGTTCATGGATATCTACGACAAGATGTGCTTCACCGTCAGCTCCGCCGGCGGCCGCCGCGGTGCGCAGATGGGCACCTTCGACATCTCGCATCCCGACGCCAAGGAATTCATCCGTGCCAAGCGCGAAGACGGGCGCCTGCGTCAGTTCAACCTCAGCCTGCTGATCACCGACGAGTTCATGGTCGCGGTCGCCGAGGATCGCGACTGGCCGCTGGTGTTTCCGGTGCATGTCAAGGAAAAGAACGAGGTCGATCTCGGCGACGCCGCGCGGGTGATCTGGCGCGAATGGCCCACGCACGAGAACTATGTCGTTCGCGCTGACGGACTGGTGGCCTGCAAGATCTATGGGCACATTCGCGCGCGCCACCTGTGGGACATGATCATGGTCTCGACGTACGACTACGCCGAGCCGGGTTTCATCCTGATCGATCGCGTCAACGAGATGAACAACAACTGGTGGTGCGAGCACATCCGCGCGACCAATCCCTGCGGCGAGCAGCCCTTGCCGCCCTACGGCTCGTGCCTGCTCGGCTCGGTCAATCTCACCACCTTCGTGCGCGACCCGTTCGGTCCCAAGGCGCGTTTCGACTGGGATGAATACAAGGAGGTTGTGCGCGTATTCACGCGGATGCTCGACAATGTTGTCGAGATCAACGGTTTGCCGCTTGCACAGCAGCGCCGGGAGATCGAGTCCAAACGCCGCCACGGCATGGGCTTTCTCGGCCTCGGCTCGACGCTGGCGATGCTCAAGCTGCGTTACGGCGTGCCGGAGGCCTGTGCATTCACCGAGGACGTCGCCCGCGAGATGGCCATCGCCGGCTGGGAAGTCGCGCTCAGCCTGGCTCGCGAGAAGGGCCCGGCGCCGATCCTGGCCCAGGACTTCGAAGTCACCGGCGACATGCTGCGCAAGCGCCCCGAGATGACGCGCGACGGCTATGCGATCGGCGACCGTGTTCCCGGGCGCGTTCTGCACGCGAAATACAGTCGCTACATGCAGCGCGTCGCCGAGGCGGCGCCGGAACTGGTTGCCGAGCTCGCCGAGCTCGGCGCCCGCTTCACCCACCATAGCTCGATCGCGCCGACCGGGACCATCTCGCTCAGCCTGGCAAACAACGCCTCCAACGGCATCGAGCCGAGCTTTGCCCATCACTATTCGCGCAACGTGATCCGCGAGGGCAAGAAGAGCAAGGAAAAGGTCGAGGTCTACAGCTTCGAGCTGCTGGCCTACCGCGCGCTGATCAACGCCGAAGCAATGCCGGACTCGGACGATCCCAAGGCGCGCCTGCCCGACTACTTCGTCGCCGCCGACGACATCTCGCCGAAGGAGCACGTCGACATCCAGGCCGCCGCCCAGAAGTGGGTCGATTCGTCGATCTCCAAGACTGCCAATGTGCCGACCGACTATCCTTACGAGGAGTTCAAGAGCATCTACGTCTACGCCCACCAGCAGGGGCTCAAGGGCTGCACCACCTTTCGCTTCAATCCGGCCGCGTTTCAGGGCGTGCTGGTCAAGGAGACCGACCTCGAAAGCACCCACTACCGCTTCGAGCTGGAAGACGGTAGCGTGGTCGAGGTCAAGGGGAATGACGAAGTGGAATACGACGGCGAGACGCACACCGCCGCCAATCTGTTTGATGCATTGAAGGAAGGCTATTACGGCAAGTTCTGAGTGCCGAGGGAATGCGATCGCGTCCTGCAGGGCTCACGTCCCAACTGACTCGTCGGAGAGGCATCATGCACAGCGAAACCAGCACCATCGAAAGCACCGCCAGCGCGGTGAAGGATAGCGCCGCCGAATTCGGCACCACGGTCACCGTCAAGACGGCAGATGCCGTCGCAGCGGCGGCCGGCGGCGTAGCGGCGGCCGGCCAGGCCGTCGCCAAACAGGCGCGCACGGTCGCGCGCAAAGCCAAGGCCGTCGCCAAGAAAGCGGCCAGCAAGCCCACTGCCAAGAAGTCCGCTGTGAAAAAACCGGCCAGGAAGGCCGCGAAGAAAGTCGCCAAGGCCGTCAAGAAGGCGCGCAAGGTGGTCAAGAAGTCTGCGCGCAAGGTTGCCCGCAAGGCGACGGCGGCAAAGAAGCCGGCCGGTCGCAAGATGACGGTCAGGAAGGTCGTGCGCAAGGCGGCCAAGAAGACCAAGGCCGGCGCCAAGCCGGCGAGAAAAGTCGTGCGCAGGGCAGTCAAGAAAGCCAAGGCCACCGCCAAGGCCGTGCGCAAGCCGGCGGCGAAGAAGGCTGCCAGAAAGGCCGTACGCGGCAAGAAATGAGCCTGCAACACCTGGCCCGGCTGCGGCCGGGCCGGCTTTGCGGCCGTCGGCCGTGCCATCCGTTTCAGAGCATTCCATGACGATCAAGATCGACAAGAAGATCAAGGGTTACAGCGTGGCACGACCCGAGGGCAAGAGCGCGGCATCGCCACCGGCCGCGACGAGCGTGCCCACGCCTGCCGGTGCCGAAGTCATCCAGATGCACGAAAAGGTCGAACGGCCCGACGTGCTGATCGGCTCCACCTACAAGATCAAGTCACCGCTGTTCGAGCACGCGCTGTACGTCACCCTCAACGACATCGTGCTCAATGCCGGCACCGTGCATGAGCTGCGCCGGCCCTTCGAGATCTTCGTCAACTCGAAGAACATGGATCACTTCCAGTGGATCGTGGCGCTGACCCGGATCATGTCCGCGGTATTTCGCAAGGGCGGCGACGTCACCTTCCTGGTCGAGGAGCTGAAGGCCGTGTTCGACCCGCGCGGTGGCTATTTCAAGCCCGGCGGCATCTACATGCCCTCGATCGTCGCCGAGCTGGGCGCGGTGATCGAGCAGCACATGAAGATGATCGGCCTGATTCGCGATCCCGACATCAGTGATGCGCAGCGTGCTCTGATGAGCGAGAAGCGCGCCGCCTACGAGGCCGGCGCAAAAAAAAACGCTGAAATCAGCGCTGACCTCGCCGGTGCCGGCACCACGCGCAAGTCCGTTCCTGCCGGCTCGTTTCCACCCGGTGCGACGATGTGCGGCAAGTGCAACACCAGCGCCGTGGTGCTGATGGACGGCTGCGCGACCTGCCTGAGCTGCGGCTACAGCAAGTGCGGTTGAATCGGGACTGCATGTCCTGAGTATGTCTGCAGCGCGGCGCCTGCGAGGAAGTGCTTTTCGCCGCCCGCTAGTCAGCGTCCGCAAAACGATAGCCGACGCCGATCTCGGTCAGCAGCCAGCGTGGTTGCGTCGGGTCGTCTTCGATCTTGGTGCGCAACGCGCGCATGTAGGTGCGCAGGTAGTGCGGCGACTCCACGTGCGCCGGACCCCACACCTCGCGCAGCAGTTGGCGGTGCGTGAGCACCTTGCCGCGCTGGCTGGCCAGCGCCAGCAACAGCTGGTACTCGCGCGGGGTCAGGTGCACGTCCGTGCCACGCAGCTGCACGCGGCGCGCGGCGATGTCGATCAGCAGTGCGCCCGCCTCGATGCGCCCGCTGACATCACCGGCGCGCTGGCCCGCGAGATGCCGCGAGGCCACACGCAGTCGCGCCAGCAGTTCCTCGATGCCGAAGGGCTTGGTCAGGTAGTCATCAGCGCCGTGGTCCAGCGCGGCCACCTTGTCCTGCTCCCGTATGCGCGCCGAAAGCACCAGGATCGGGCGCGTGTACCACTCGCGCAGGCGCCGGATCAGGTCCAGACCCGACAGATCAGGCAGGCCGAGATCGAGGATCACCATGTCGGGTTGGCGCGCGGCCACCAGGCGCAAGCCCTCGGCTGCCGTTGCGGCCTCGTGAGGTTCATAACCGTGGATCTCCAGCGCGGCGACCAGGAAGCGCCGGATCTGCGGATCGTCCTCGATCAGCACGATGCGGGTGCGCGGCTCATTCATCGGCCGGGCGCTCCGCACGGTGCAGCGGCAGGGTGAAGGCGAACTCGGCGCCGCCGCCTGCACGTGTCAACGCGCTGATTTGGCCGCCGTGCGCGTTGACGATGGCGCGCGCGATGGTCAGGCCCAGGCCGAAGCCGCTCTGCGCGCCCTCGGCATGGCCGCGCTGGAACTTGTCGAAGATGCGCTGTTCCTCGCCAGCGGGCAGCCCCGGCCCGCGATCACGCACCGCCACGTGCAACCAGTCGGCATCGGCGTGCGCGGCGATCTCGATCGGCGAGTCCGCTGGCGTATGCCTGACGGCGTTCTCGATCAGATTGATCAGCAGCTGCCCGATCAGGATCTCGTCGCCGGGGAACAACGGCAGCCCCGGCGCCAGTTCGACCCGTACAGCACGCGTGCCGAGCACGCCGCGCAGCTGTGCCAGCGCCGCGCCGATCAGCTCGTCGATCGCCAGCCAGTCGCGCTTCAGCGCCGGCCGATCGGCGTCGAGGCGGCTGAGGTCCAGCAGGTTGCCGGCGAGCCGGTGCAGGCGTTCGGCCTCGCCCAGCAGGCTCTGCAGCAGGGTGCGCCGATGCGTCTCGTCGATGTCGCCCGGCGGGCCGGACAGCAGCGTGGTGGCGGCGCCGATGATGGTCGCCAGCGGCGTGCGGAAATCGTGCGAGATCGCGCTCAGCAAGGCGTTGCGCAGGCGTTCGGATTCGATCTCGATGCCGGCATTGCGCGCGGCTTCGGCCAGTTGAACGCGTTCGATTGCGATGGCGGCCTGATTGACCATCGTATCGAGCAGATGCATCTGTTCAGGTACTGCCAGCAGCCGCGGCTCGCGCGGACGCAGCGCAAGCACGCCGATGCAGCGCTGCAGCGCGTTCAACGGCAGGTAGACGGCGTCGGCGCTGGCGAGCGTGTCGGTGCCCAGCCCGGCGCGACGCTGGTGGTCATAGCTCCACTGCGCGATGCCGAGATCGTTGCCCGGAACCGGAAAGCGCGTCTGCCCCGGCGGTGGCGCGCGGCCGCGCGTGCAGAACAGCGATGGATCCTGCAGGTGGCCCTCGGCATCCGGCAGCAGCACCGCAGCGCGACCGCCGACCGCCTCCAGAATGTGCTGGCAGAGCACCCGGACCAGCTGCTCGCGTGAACGCTCGCGCGCCAATTCGCTGCTGAGTGCGTTGAGCTCGCGCATGCGGCGTTCGCGATGTCGTGCAACGGACGCGCCGCGGCGCCCCTGTGCGGTCAGGTTGCTGATCAACAGGCCGACCGTCAGCATCACCACGAAGGTCAGCAGGTACTGGGTGTCGGACACGGCGAACGAGAAATAGGGCTCGACGAACAGGAAATCGAACAACCCGACGCTGACGAGGGATGCCAGCACAGACGGGCCGCGGCCGTAGCGGGCGGCGACCCAGACCACGGCCAGCAGATAGATCATCACCAGGTTGGTGAGACCGAGGATGCGGAACAGCCCGGCACAGATCAGGGTTGCCAGTGCAACGGCGGCCAGCCCCTTGAGGTAGGCGGGATGCCGGCTGGAGCGCCTCGGCAGACGCGGCACCGCCGTCACCGGAGCACCCGGTTCGCTGGTGACGACCAGGATGTCGATGTCGCCGCTGTCGCGGATCAGCGCATCGACCAGGCTCGGGCGCATACGATCGAGCAGGCGGGAGCGCACCGGCTTGCCGACGATGATCTTGCTGACATTGCGCTGCCGCGCCAGATCCAGAAGCTCATCGGCGACTCTTTCGCCGCCAAGGTTGGCCGTCTGCGCCCCCAGACTCTCGGCCAGCTTGAGCGTTCGCAGGACGCGGTCGCGCGCAGCCTGCGGAAGTCGTTGCAGGCCAGGGGTCTCGACATAGGCGGCCAGCCATTCGGCATGCAGCGCCGAGGCCAGCCGCCGTGCGCGGCGTACCAGACGCTCCGACAGCGCGTCGGGGCCGATACAGACCAGCACGCGCTCGCCGGCGGCCCAGGTCTCGGCGATGGCGTGACGTTCGCGGTATTCGCGCATCGCCGCGTCGACGCGATCGGCGGTAGCGCGCAGTGCCAGCTGGCGTAACGCGATCAGGTTGCCCTTGCGGAAGAACGCGGCCTGTGCGCGGTCGGCCTGCTCGGGCAGATAGATCTTGCCCTCGCGCAACCGCTCGAGCAGGTCGTCGGGTGGCAGGTCGACCAGTTCGACCTCGTCGGCGTCCTCGAACAAGCTGTCGGGAACCGTTTCGCGCACCTGCGTTCCGGTGATCTGGGTGACGATGTCGTTGATGCTCTCGAGATGCTGGACGTTGACCGTGGTGAAGACGTCGATGCCTGCCTCGAGCAGCTCGCGCACATCCTGCCAGCGCTTGGCGTGGCGTGTCCCGGGAGGGTTGCTGTGCGCGAGCTCGTCGACCAGCAGAAGCTGCGGCCTGCGCTGCAACGCGGCATCCAGGTCGAACTCGGCGAGGGTAATGCCGCGATGCACGAGATGCTGTGTCGGCAGCCGCTCAAGGCCTGTCAGCAGAACCTCGGTCTCGGCGCGTCCATGCGGCTCGACATAGCCGATGACGACATCCATGCCCGCCGCACGCTGCTTGCGCGCCGCTTCGAGCATGGCGTAGGTCTTGCCGACGCCGGCGCAGGCGCCGAAGAAGATCTTCAGACGGCCGCGCGCCGCTGCCAGGGCCTCGCGTTGGACGCGTTGCAGCAACTCATCGGGATCGGGGCGCGCGGATGTGCGCTCGACGGCCATGCGGGTCCTTCGGCGTTCACGTGGCGCTGTGATGGTGACTGCGCGGCGGCGTCAGCGCCAGAGCCCGGGTGCGAAAGGCCTCAATGTGACGGGAGCCAACGCCCGTCGAGGCGCAGGTTGAGCTCCAGAACGTTGACCCGCGGCTCGCCCAACGCTCCAAGCTGGCGTCCGCGCGTCGAGGCGTCGATCAGCGCCTGCACGCGGGCCGACGGCAGGCCGCGGGCATGCGCGACCCGGGCTGCCTGGTAGGCGGCGGCGGCGGGTGAGATGTCGGGATCGAGTCCACTGGCGGATGCGGTTACTAGATCCACCGGCACCGGCGCGGTATTGCCGGGATCGGCGGCGCGCAGCGCCGCGACGCGGCGTGCGACGTCGGCGCGCAACGCGGGATTGGTCGGACCCAGATTCGAGCCCCCGGATGCCAGCCCGTTGTAAGCCCCGCCCGCGGTGGCCGAGGGCCGGCTCCAGAAATAGCGTGGATCGCGGAACGGCTGGCCGATCAGGCGCGAACCCAGAACCTTGCCGTCATGCACGATCAGACTACCGTTGGCCTGGCGCGGAAACAGGACTTGCGCCAGCCCGGTCACGGTCAGCGGGTAGAGGATGCCGGTCAATGCGGTCAACAGCACCAGCATGGCGATGGATTGGCGGAAGAGCGTGGCCATGGTGATGACCTCAGGTTGGCATTCGGAGGATGGGCAATGCGTCAAATCAAAATCCCGGTTTCAAGCATCATGCGCAACTGCGATCTGTTGCTGTAATCCTGCCCCAGCGCGAATCCTGGTGTCGTATCGCTCGTCTTCACATAGGAAAGCTCGCCGCGTACGAAAAACAGTCTGTTTTGATAGGTTGGCGTCAGCGTTAGCGACCACGCCTTGCTGCCTGGACCATAAAGCAGGTTCGGCGAGCCGTTCGTCGCGCTGCCGCTCGAACTGATGAACTCCGCGCGGCCGGCCAAGCTGAAGTTCGAATTGAACGCGTAGTTCGCAAGCAACGCCGCGCCCGTTGTCGATGCCGAATGCACGATGCCAAGCTCGGCGTTCGCCGGCACGCGCGTGTATTGCAGATATGGCGTGAGCGTCCATGACCCGGCTGCGTGCGTGTAGATCACGTTCAGGATCTGGCTATTGTTCTGCAACAGTGGCGTAACCGCGCTGACGCGCGCGCTCTGGCCCATATTTCCGCCGGCGATGAAACTGAGCGTGTCATTCTGGTCGATCGCGTACGCGAGCGAGCCGCACAGCCAGTTGTAGCGATTCGAATAGAACCCATCATTCCACGAGACAGAGGTAGTGACCGGCCCTTGCACATACGTCGCTTGCAGGCCACGGTTGACAGCGCTTTCCTGATTCCACAGCAGGCCGCGTTCGATATTCATGTTCTCGAACGTGAACGTGTATTCGGCGCCGATCATCGTCGGCAATTTCCCGGCCATGATGCTGAAGTGGTCGTTCGGCGCGTACTTGACAAAAGCCTGTGGCACCGCGCCGTAGAACGTATCGATCGTCTTGTGCGCAGGCAGATACGCCGTGCCTAGCGCAGGCATCGAATAACCGCCGACCTGCACGAAAAACTGCAACGGACCCGACGTCTTTTGAATGAAAACCTGGACGCTGCTGAGGTCTGATAGCGCCTTGCGGTCACCCGGAAAGCGATGGTCTTGCGACAGCGCGAGGCCAGTGATTGCGCCCGTGACATACCAGGTGCCGAGGGCGCCGGTATCGAAACTTGTCGGATTCGGATTGGCGGCGAGCGGCCCCGTCATGCCCGGCGTGCTCATCGCGGTGGGCGTCGCGGGTGTGTCACTTATCGTCGACTGCGCAAACCCGCTGCTCGCAGGCAGCAAGATAAGAGCCAGCGCAGCGGTCGGGTGTTTCTGGCGCAATGCTGAAGAAACGGCGTTCATCCTGGAATTCCCACTTCGTTCTTTGTATTCACGCCAATCGGAACAGGACCAGCAGCATGTCGATCAGCTTGATGCCGATGAAGGGCACGATCAGCCCGCCCAGCCCGTAGATCAGCAGATTGCGGCGCAGCAGCGCGGCGGCGCCCAGCGCGCGCGAACGCACCCCGCGCAGAGCCAGCGGAATCAGCACGATGATGATCAGTGCGTTGAAGATCACCGCCGACAGGATCGCGCTCTGCGGCGTGGCCAGGTGCATCACGTTCAGCGCCGCCAGCGCCGGATAGGTGCTAACGAACGCGGCCGGGATGATCGCGAAATACTTGGCGACGTCGTTGGCGATCGAGAACGTGGTCAGCGCACCGCGCGTGATCAGCATCTGCTTGCCGATGCTGACGACCTCGATCAGCTTGGTCGGGTTGGAATCGAGATCGACCATGTTGCCGGCTTCTTTCGCCGCTTGGGTGCCGGTGTTCATGGCCACCGCGACATCGGCCTGCGCCAGCGCCGGCGCGTCGTTGGTGCCGTCACCGCACATCGCCACCAGCCGGCCCTCGGCCTGAATGTCGCGGATCAGCTTGAGCTTGGCTTCCGGGGTGGCCTCGGCGAGGAAGTCGTCGACCCCGGCCTCGGCCGCGATCGCGGCGGCGGTCAGCGGGTTGTCGCCGGTGATCATGATGGTGCGGATGCCCATGCGGCGCAGCTCGGCAAAGCGCTCGCGGATACCGCCCTTGACGATGTCCTTGAGCTCGATCACACCCAGCGCCTGGGCGCCCTCGCAGACTGCCAGTGGGGTGCCGCCGTTGCGGGCGATGGCTTCGGCGGCTCGGCGCACGGACACCGGCAGCGCGCCACCCTGCATGGCGAGGTGCCGCTCGACCGCATCCACGGCACCCTTGCGAATGCTGCGCCCCGCGAAGTCGACGCCGCTCATGCGCGTGGTCGCGCTGAATGGCACGAAGCGGGCATCGCCGTCCAGGCTGCGCTCGCGCAGGCCGTGCTGCTCCTTGGCCAGGACCACGATGCTGCGGCCTTCAGGGGTTTCATCGGCCAGCGAAGCGAGCTGGGCCGCCTCGGCCATACGCTCCGCGGAAACGCTCGCCGCGGGATGAAAGGCCACGGCCTGGCGGTTGCCGAGCGTGATCGTGCCGGTCTTGTCCAGCAGCAGCACGTCGACGTCCCCGGCGGCTTCGACCGCGCGCCCCGAGGTGGCGATCACGTTGGCCTGGATCATGCGATCCATGCCGGCGATACCGATCGCCGAGAGCAGCCCGCCGATGGTGGTCGGGATCAGGCATACCAGCAGCGCGATGATCACCGTCAGGGTGATCGGCTGGCCGTGGCCGCTGGCGTGCACGGCGTAGATCGAGAATGGCAGCAGGGTGGCACAGGCGAGCAGGAAGATCAGACTGAACTTGGCCAGCAGGATGGTCAGCGCGATCTCGTTGGGCGTCTTGCGCCGCGCCGCGCCCTCGACCATCGCGATCATGCGATCGAGGAAGCTCTCGCCGGGGTTGGCGGTGATGCGTACAACCAGCCAGTCGGACAGCACGCGTGTGCCGCCGGTCACCGCGCTGCGGTCGCCGCCGGATTCGCGGATCACCGGCGCCGATTCGCCGGTGATGGCGCTCTCGTCGACACTGGCGGCACCCGCGACCGCCTCGCCGTCGCCGGGCACGCTGTCGCCGGCCTCGACCAGCACCAGATAGCCGGTACGCAGTTCGGTCGCGCGCACGAATTCGACGTGCTCGCGATCGACCGTGTCGCGCAGACGCTTGGCCAGCACATCGCGCCGCGCGCCGCGCAGCGCGCGTGCCTGGGCCTTGCCGCGGCCCTCGGCCAGCGCTTCGGCGAAATTGGCGAACAGCAGGGTGAACCACAGCCACAGGCTGACGCCGAGGATGAAGCCGGCTGGCGCTTCGCCGTGGCCGCCCGACGCGCGCAGGCCGAGCAGGGTGGTCAGCACGCTGCATACGAACACCACGAACATCACCGGATTGCGTACCTGCGCGCGCGGCGAGAGTTTGCGGAACGCGTCGACGACGGCGCCGCTGAGGATGGCGCGGTCGTGGCCGCGCGTCGGAGTCTGCAAACCGGACATGATCAGTGCGCCACGCTGGAGAGGAATTCGGCGATCGGGCCCAGGGCCAGCGCCGGGAGGAAGGTCAGGGCGCCCACCACCAGCACGGTGCTGACCAGCAGCACCACGAACAGCGGCGTGTGGGTCGGCAGGGTGCCGGCGGATTCGGGCACGTGCTTCTTGGCGGCCAGCGCGCCGGCGATCGCCAGCATGCCGACGATCAGCAGGTAGCGCGCCAGATACATCACCACGCCCAGGGTGAAGTTGTAAAACGGTGTGTTGACCGACAGCCCGGCGAAGGCGCTGCCGTTATTGTTGCCGGTGGAAGAAAAGGCGTAGAGGATCTCGCTGAAGCCGTGGGCGCCAGGATTGCCCAACCCGGCCCGGCCTGCGGGCAGCAGCACCGCCACGGCGGTGCCGACGACGATCAGTGCACAGGGAATCAGCACCACGAGGCTGGCCATCTTCATCTCGTAGGCCTCGATCTTCTTGCCGAGGTATTCCGGCGTGCGGCCCACCATCAGCCCGGCGATGAACACCGCGACCACGGCGAAGGCGAGCATGCCGTAGAGCCCCGAGCCGACGCCGCCGAAGATCACCTCGCCCAGCTGCATCAGCACCAGCGGCACCAGTCCGCCCAGCGGCGTGAACGAGTCGTGCATCGCATTGACCGAGCCGTTGGAGGCCGCGGTGGTCGCGGTAGCCCACAGCGCCGAGTTGGCGATGCCGAAGCGGGTCTCCTTGCCCTCCATGTTGCCGCCGGCCTGCAGCGCCGACGCCTGCTGGTCGACGCCCAGCCCGTGCAGCGCCGGATTGCCGGCCTGTTCGGCGGCGATGCATCCCGCCGCCAGCGGCACGAAGATCACCAGCATCGCCGCCAGCAGGGCCCAGCCCTGGCGGCGGTCGCCGACCATCTCGCCGAAGGTCCAGCACAGCGCGGCGGGAATCAGCAGGATCGCCAGCATTTCCAGAAAATTGCTGAGCGGCGTCGGGTTCTCGAACGGATGCGCCGAGTTGGCGTTGAAGAAACCGCCGCCGTTGGTGCCCAGCTGCTTGATCGCCTCCTGCGAGGCCACCGGGCCCATCGGCAGCACCTGCGTCGCCGGTGCGGAGGTCGCGACGGGCGCCTGCAGCAGTGGTACGTGCAGGTTGGCGTGCAGGTTCTGGATCACGCCCTGGCTGGTCAGCACGAGTGCCAGCAGTAGCGACAGCGGCAGCAGCACGTACAGGGTGGCGCGGGTCAGATCCACCCAGACGTTGCCGAGGGTGGCCGCGCTGCGACGGCGGAAGCCGCGGATCACCGCCAGCAGCACGGCGATACCGGTGGCGGCGGAGAGGAAGTTCTGCACCGTCAGCCCGAGCAGATCGGTGAGGTAGCTCATCGTGGTTTCGCCGGCGTAGCTCTGCCAGTTGGTGTTGGTGGCAAAGCTCACCGCGGTGTCGAACGCGGTAGCGGCGCCGACGCCGGGCAGATGCGCGGGATTCAGCGGCAGAAAGCCCTGCACGCGCTGCAGCAGGTACAGCAGCACCAGTCCGGCGAGGTTGAACGCCAGCAGTGCGACGGCATAGCGGCGCCAGTCCATTTCCTCGTCGGCGCGCACGCCGCCGAGGCGATAGAGCGCGCGCTCGAGCGGGCCGCCCAGCCGGGTCAGCGCATTCGGCTGCTCGGCGAAGGCCAGCGCCATCCAGGCGCCCAGCGGCTTGACCAGTGCCAGCAACAGCGCAAGGTAAAGCGCCAACTGCAGCCAGTCGTTGGGTGTCATTCGAACCACTCCGGTTTCAGCAGGGCGGCGGCGAGATAGATCGCCAGTGCCAGCGCAATCAGGGCCGCCACGGCATCGGTCGCGCTCATGGGCGATCCCGCAGCGCAGCGCAAAGGCGCACGAAGCCGGCCGTGAGTGCGACCAGCGCAACGATCAGCAACAGGGAGAGTGCGTCCATGGGGGCTCCTCGACAGTGCCGGCACTGTCGGCCGCGGCGCATAAGGAGGGGATATAAAGCGCGGGCGGCCGCGTAAAGAGACCGTAAAGGCTGCGTGCGCAGACGGGACGGATGGGCTGGGCCGTTCGATCGTCGACGGTGAGTTTTTGCCGGCTCGTCTTTGCTGCGTCTGCCTGAGGTTGACCGGTGCGATGCGGTCCAGCGCCGGCAGGCTGGGTGCCGAGTGCGCGCCCGGGGCTGTGAAGAGTGACGTTCATTACATTTTGCGTGCTATTTTGATACTCGCAAGCTCATGCTGGAGTGCGGCGCGTCATGACGCCGGCCGCAGCGGCGCCAGCCTTCCGATACCGTGCCTTCATCAGTTACAGCCACCAGGACAAGTCCTGATTGAGAATGGAGGTACCAGCGATCCACGGGAGGATGCGGAGCAGTTGATACCTCCATCGCACGGCGTGACCAGCGACCCGACAATAAAAAATACCTAGGCCGTACCGAGGCAATACGGGTCCGGGTATTGACCATGGCTCATTCGGCTCCGTGAGGAGGAGACCGGCAACGGCCTCCTCCGGAGCATGGGCTTGCACGGTCATGGGTTGCCCATCGTGAAACCCCTCAGAGCTTGGCAGCAGTTATGACTCCCTTGGTTGTCGGTGTTACCAGTCACCGCAACATTCCCGCGCGCGAGATCGAGCCGATCCGGCTGCGCGTGCGGGAATTCCTCGCGCAGCTCCAGCATGATTTCCCGGTGTTGCCGCTGGTCGTGCTGTCGGCACTGGCCGAGGGTGGCGATCAGCTGGTGGCGCAGGAGGCGCTCGCTATGGGTGCGCACCTCATCGCGCCGCTGCCATTGCCGAAGGATCTTTATGTCGAGGATTTTGCCGACCCGGCGACGCGCGCGCAGTTCGAAGCGCTCTGCGGTCGTGCCGAAGTGATACAGCTGCCGCTGCGTGCGGGCCAGACGCGGCACGCGGTCGAGCCGCCGGGCACGGCGCGAGACCGCCAGTACGCCCAAGCCGGGGTCTACATCGTCAATCACTGCCATATCCTGCTGGCGATCTGGGACGGCAAGGAATCCGATCGAGTGGGTGGCACCGCGCAGGTCGTGAGGTATCACCTGGGCGGCTCGATGCCCGGCCTGATCGACCGTCGCCGCGAAGCGCGCCATGTGCTCGGCGGCGGGGACGAACGCCTGCTGTATCACATCGTCTGTTCGCGCGATGAAGCCGATGGCGCGGTGGCCACCGGCCTGCAGGCGCTGCAGGCGCTGTGGCGCACCACCGAGACCGCGGCCGCGGCGGAGATGGGCATGCCGCCCGAGTTCCGCCTGATGTTCACGCACATGTCCGAGTTCAATGCCGAGTGTGGCAAGCACGCAGCCGCCATCAAAGCCGCTGCACAGAGGCGCCAGGGTGCCGATGCCATGCTGCCCATGGATGACGTTTTCCACGCGGCCGACTGGTTGGCGATTCATTTCCAGAAGCGCGTGCTGGCAGCGATGCGTGCGACCTACACGCTGGCGGCGCTGATGGGCATCGCCTTCGCGCTGTACGCGCACCTGGCGGAGCACAACTATCTGATCTACATGTTTCTGTTGCTGTTCGCCAGCGGCGCGGCCGTGGTCGGACTGGCGCGCCATCGCGGCTGGCACCGCAAGTACCTCGACTATCGCGCACTGGCGGAGTTCCTGCGGGTGCAATCGTACTGGCGGCATGCGTGCATCCCGGCGACCGGCGGGCATGAATTCGCGCATGACAATTTTCTGCAGAGGCAGAACACGGAGTTGGGCTGGATCCGCAACGTGATGCGTGCTGTCGGCCTGGATTCACGCGCGGACCAGGCCGGGCATGGACCCGATGCACTCGCGCGCGTGATCGCGGAATGGGTCGGTGAATCCGGGAAATCGGGGCAGTTGCACTACTACGAGCGCAAGACGGTCGAACGTTCGGGGTTCCACCACATCACCGAAATGATCGGGTCGATCAGCCTGTGGGGGGGTGTTGCGATCAGCATCGTGCTCGTCGTGTTCGCACATGGATTCGCGCAGGACACCAAAAACACGCTGGTGATGCTGATGGCGACGCTGTCGATCATCGCGGCGGTGCGCGAGGCCTACGCCTACCGCAAGGCCGACAAGGAATTGATGCGCCAGTACCGCTTCATGCAACGGATTTTCACCAGTGCGCGCGTGGCGCTGGATCGCTCCGGCAACTCTGCCGAGCAGCGCGAAATCCTGATTTCCCTCGGTGAGGCGGCGTTGACCGAGCACGCGGAGTGGACGCTGATGCAGCGCGAACGCGAGGTGGAGCAGAGCAAGCTGTGAGGGCCGGCCAGGCGGCTACCCGCGAGACGCCCTATGCGCAGGTCCGTGATGGGCGGGCCGGGCCCGCCCCGCCCCGATCCACTCCACTCCACTCCACTCCACTACAGCGACAGCTTGAAGCCCGCGTACCAGGTGCGCCCCAGTGCCGGCTCGATGCCGTAGGTCCACACGCGCGAGTAGTACACACGGTCGAATACGTTGGACACGCCGCCCAGCAGTTCG
>JAGWPB010000006.1 GCA_028870665.1 Lysobacteraceae bacterium | reverse complement strand
AATTGCAGCGACAGCATGATAAGCAGGCCCAGGACCAGCACAGAGGTCGCGATGCCGGCATCGACCAGCGGCAGCGATTGCCATTGCATGGCGATACCCGCTCCGGCCGCGAGCATGGTCATGAAGGTTGCCGGCAGCAGCCACACTTTGCGTCCGCCGCCCTGTGCTGCCCAGAGTCCCACCGCGATCATTGCAAGCAGGTGATCGAGGCCGGAGAACGGATGCATCAGCCCCGCAGCCAGGCCGGAGACATTGTGGCCGGGATGGGCAAGCGCCGCGCTGCTGGTGCCGAACAGAAGGATTGTGATCAGAATTTTTGCGGTCGGGTTGCGCATGGTGCTTCTCCTTATATCTTTTTGAATCATAAACACAGTTCTTTTCCCCTTGCAGGGGGAAGGGATGAATTATTCGGTTTCACTTTTTACATGACTTTAACCTTGACCAACTCTTCCCCGTTCGGATCGGTGACGTGCACCGCGCAGGCGATGCACGGGTCGAAGCTGTGTATGGTGCGCAAAATCTCGATCGGCTGTTTTGGATCGTAAAGTTGATGGCCTTTCAGCGCGGCCTCATAAGGACCTTCCCGGCCAGCCGCGTCGCGCGGTCCGGCATTCCAGGTCGATGGGACGACCGCCTGGTAGTTGTCTATCCTGGCATCCTTGATCACGATCCAGTGCGCCAGCGCGCCGCGCGGCGCCTCCATGAAACCGACCCCCTGCGCCTTGGCGGGCCAGGTCGAGGGTTCCCACAGCGCTTCATTGAAGGTTTCCAGCTTGCCGGCGCGGATGTTGGCCATCAGCTGGTCGTACCAGCCCTGCATCGAGTCGGCGATGAGCTTGCTTTCAAGGGTGCGCGCGGCCGTGCGGCCCATGGTCGAGAACAGCGCCGCGACCGGCAGATCGAGCTGGCGCAGCGCCTTGTCGACCAGTTCGCGCGTGGCCGGGTCGCGCCTGGCATACAGCATCAGCACGCGCGCCAGCGGCCCGACCTCCATCACCTTGCCTTTCCAGCGCGGCGACTTCAGCCAGGAATAGCTCGCCTCGGTATCCAGATGCGCATACGGCGGCTTGGGGCCGCTGTAGTGCAGGTTGGTCTGACCCTCGTAGGGATGCAGGCCGGCATTCTTGCCGGTGCTGTAGTCGTACCAGGAGTGGGCGACGAACTCCTGGATCTGCCCGGGGGCATCGAGGTCGACCTCATGCACCTGGCTCAGGTCGCGATCGACGATGATGCCGCGCGGAATCATCAGGCTGCCGAGATCGTTGATGCTCCTGCCCGCAGCCGGAAACTCGCCGTAGGTCATGAAATTGCCGACGCCCTCGCCCTTCTGGAACCAGTCCTTGTAAAAGCCGGCGATCGCCAGCGTGTCGGGTACATACACCTGGTCGACGAAGGCCTGCATCTTGCGGATCACGTCCTGCACGATCGCGAGGCCATCCATGTTCACTGCGGTGCCGCTGTTGCCGCCGTGCGCGCCGGGCCCGATGCTGATCGCCGTCGGCGCGCCGCCGACGACGAAATTGGGGTGCGGATTCTTGCCGCCGAAGATGGCATGCAGACGCACCACCTCGCGCTGCCAGGCCAGCGCGTCGAGATAGTGCGCCACCGCCATCAGGTTGGCTTCGGGCGGCAGCTTGTACAGCGGATTGCCCCAGTAACCGTTGGCAAAGATGCCGAGCTGGCCGGAGGCGACGAAGCGCTGCAGCTTGGCCTGCACGTCCTTGAAGTAACCGGGCGAGGATTGCGGGTAGCTGCTGATCGATTGCGCCAGCGTCGAGGTTTTCTGCGGGTCGGCCTGCAGCGCCGAAACCACGTCGACCCAGTCCAGCGCGTGCAGATGATAGAAATGCATCACGTGATCGTGGACGAACTGGGCCGCGATCATCAGGTTGCGGATCAGCTGCGCGTTGGCCGGGATCGGATAGCGCAGCGCATCCTCGACCGATCGCACCGAGGCGATTCCGTGCACCAGGGTGCAGACGCCGCAGATGCGCTGGGCGAAGGCCCAGGCGTCGCGCGGATCGCGGCCGCGCAGGATCAGTTCGATGCCGCGCACCATGGTGCCCGAGCTGGACGCCTGGCGGATCACGCCGTTGTCCAGCACCGCCTCGATGCGCAGATGCCCCTCGATGCGGGTGATCGGATCGACAACGACCGTCTGCGTGCTCATGGCGTGGTGCTCCCCGGCGATGGTGCGGCAGCGGCGGGTTCCGGCGGCGCATCATCAAGATGGTCGGCCACTGCCTCGAGCAGGCTGTGTGCGGTCTTGTCCCAGTGGAAGTGCGCCTGGCTGTCGTCGAAGCTGAGACGGCAGTTCGAGCAACTGGTGACCAGCATCGCGGCACCGGTCGCGTCGACCTGGCGCATCTTGATCTGGAAGGCCTTGTAGCGGATCGCGTCGGCGCGATGGATGCTGATCACGCCGCCGCCACCGCCGCAGCACCAGCTCATGCCACGGCTGTCCTGCAGCTCGCGCACCTCGGCGCCCAGCGCCGCGAGCACCCTGCGCGGCGCGTCGAAAACGCCGCCACGACGCGCGACCTGGCACGGATCATGGAACGTGACCGTGGTCTCGAGGTCCTTCTTCACCCGGATGCTGCCGTCGGCGACGTGCTCGCCGAGGAACTCCGAGATGTGGCGCACCTTGAACGGCAGCGGCTTGCCGTAGACGTTGGCGCCGGCCCAGCGCATGGCGCTGTAGGCATGGCCGCATTCCGGCAGCAGCAGCACCTTGGCCTTGCAGGCGATCGCCGCGTTGATCAGCTTCAGGCTCATGTCCTTCTGCCAGTCGGCATTGCCCGACAGCAGCCCGAAGTTGGTCGCCTCGTAGCCGTCGCTGCGGAAAGTCCAGCTCAGGCCCATGTGATTGAGCACCTTGGCGACCGCGGCCAGCGCCTGCGGGTATTTCTGGATCTCGATCGAGGACATGGTGACCAGCACATCGGCCTGCTCGAGGTCCATGTGCATCGCGACGCCGCTCTCGTCGCCCATCCATTCGACGCGCTCCTTGAACACCTTGGGCGTGGCGCCCAGCGGGCTGCCTTCGCGCTCGGCGCGCTCGGCGGCGGCCCACAGCTCGTGCGGCACCAGTCCGGCCTTGTGCATGCCGTGGCGGGCGAGGCCGACCAGGGATGCGATGTCGATGCCCATCGGGCAGATCAGGGTGCAGCGCCCGCACATGGTGCAGGAGTCGTAGATCAGTTCCTGCCACTGCTCGAGTTCCTCCAGCGTGACCTTGCGCTTCAGATTGAAGGCGCGCATGAAGAACGCGAACGGGCTGACTTCGCGCTTGTAGGCCTGCTTGAACGGTTCGATCTTCCAGATCGGCGTGTACTTCGGGTCGCCGGTCTCGACATAGAACGGGCAGGCCTCGGCGCACATGCCGCAGTGCACGCAGGACTCCATGTAGGTCGCCGCGACGGCGCCGAAATCGCGCACGAATTCGCGCATCGCGGTATCCACGCGCGCGGCATCCGACAGGTCGCCCTGGATGTCCTGGCGCTGTTCCGGCTTCTTGATGCCGAATCGCGGTCCCTGGGTCTCGAGGGGCGGCAGGGCAGCCTCGCTCATGTGCTGGCTCCTTTGCGGGCGAACAGGGCGCCGGTCGTACCCCGGGAAATGAACACCAGGAAGACGTGCATCAGCTTGCCGAACGGCAGCCAGGCCAGCAGCAGGCAGACGCTGAGGATGTGAACGGCGAGCAGCGTCTCGTAGCGCGCGCCCAGGTGCGCTACCGCCAGCAGGCCGGTGGCGACCGGCGTGACCGTGACCAGCCAGCTGAAGTAATCGTCGAAGTTCGACAGCAGGCGCAGCACCGGATGGCTCAGGCGGCGCACCAGCGCCGCTACCAGGGCAGCGACCGTAAGCGCCCCGCTGACATAGACGATGCTGCTGGGCAGTCCCGGCCACTGCAGTCCGGTCAGGCTGTGGATGAACAGGATGTGCGGCACGAAGCCGAATACCACGACCACCAGGCCCATGTGGAAGACATAGCCGAGAGACTGGCCGAAGGCGGTGCTGGCGCGGAATTCACGTCTGGACCAGGTGCGCGTCACGACCAGCTTCAGGGCGCCGCGCCAGGTCGCGCGACTGCGCGGCTCGGCGTAGTCGGGCTTGCGCCGCAGCAGCAGGATGCCGGCCAGGCGCCAGAGCGAGCCGAGGACGAAGATCACCAGCGCCCACTGCAGGGCCGGGCCGCGTGCAAAGGAGAGCAGGTCCATCACGGCGCCTCCGGGGGTTTCTTGCCGGCTTCGGTGATGCGTTTCTGCCGCTGGCGCGCCGCGACGGCCGCCGCGCCGCCGATGGCCACTCCGGCCACGGCGGCGACACCGAGTCCCTCGCCGATGCCGCCGTGCCAAAGCCCGCTGGAGAGCGGCCGGTAGAACCCGCCGCCATCCCAGAAATTGGGCTCGGAGCAGCCCAGGCAGCCGTGCCCCGACTGGATCGGAAAGCTGGTGCCGTCATTCCACTTCATGGTGGCGCACGAGTTGTAGGTCACCGGGCCCTTGCAGCCGAGCTCGTACAGACACCAGCCATTGCGCGCGCCTTCGTCGTCGAAGCTGCGGGCGAACAATCCCTTGTCGTAGAACGGCCGGCGGTAGCAGCGATCGTGAATGGTGGTGCCATAGAACATCGTCGGGCGCCGCTGCGCGTCGAGTTCGGGGACGCCGAAGCCGAGAAAATAGACGATGGTGCCGGTGATGACCTCGGGAATCGGCGGACAGCCAGAGATGTTGATCACCGGTCGATCGCCGACCAGGTCCTGCACCGAGGCGGCCCCGGTTGGATTGGGTGCGGCGTAGGGAATGCCGCCGAACGCAGCGCAGGTGCCGACCGCGACCACGGCGGCGGCACCTTCGGCGGCGTGCCGCAGCAGATCGAGCGCGCTCCTGCCGCCGATCACGCAATAGGCACCGTCCTCCGGGCGCGGGATGGCGCCGTCGACGATCAGCACGTACTTGCCCCAGGCCTTGCGCATCGCATCCTCGCGCGCCGCCTCGGCCGCCTCGCCGGCCGCCGCTTGCAGGGTGTCGTTGTAGGCCAGGGAAATCGTGTTGAAGATCAGGCTTTCCAGCGTCGGCTGGAAGGACCGCGTCAGCGACTCGAGACAACCCGTGCATTCCTGGAACGACAGGTAGATCACGGTCGGCCGCGTCATCCCGGCAAGCTTCTCTGCCAACTCCGCCGCGCGCGCCGCGGGCAAGGCCAGCAGCGATGCCGTGGCGGCGCAGAACTTCAGGAATGCGCGCCGGCTCAGGCCCTGCTGCTGGAAGGATTCGAGGACCGTCGGATCGCGTTGCGTGTTCATGCATCACCCTCCGCGGGAAACCTGTTCGATCAGGGCGGCCAGCCGTGTCCGCGTCGTCGCGAGATCGTCGGCGTGCGCCGCGACGATCGCGGGCACCGTGGCCACCTCGATATGCTCGGCCAGCAACCGGCCATCGGGCCCCTCATGGCGCAGCCACCAGATGCCGGGCAACGACGACTCGCGGATCCGCGAATGGCCCAGCGCCTGCAGGTCCATGCGCAGTTCGCCCTCGCCCAGGGTCCGTTCCAGCGCCTGTCGGTCACGCGCCGACAGCGGCATGGCCGACAGATCGATCACATGTCGCGTGCCGTGGTCGAGCAAGGCCTGCAGGGCGGCCTCGAGTTCGCGCAGGATGGCCGTCACCATGCCGGTCGCGGCAGCGCACGGCTCGACGACGATCGGGATCGACTCAAGCGTCCGCATCGGACCAGCTCCGCAGCAATCCGCGAACGAGGCGCTCGACCTCGTCGAGCGCGCCTGCCACTTCGCGGCTCAGGGCCGCGCCCCAGCCGATGTAACCCGGTTCGATTCCGATCAGCGCACGCCGCGTCGGCAACCTTTCCTGCAGGCGCGCCAGGTCGAGCAATTCGCTGATCCCGACCTCATGCACGCTGCCGGCCTTGCGGCGCCTCAGCCAACGGTCCATGGCGGCGCCTTCGAAGCAGCGGACCGTGCCCGGTGGCGTCTCCATGCGCATGGCATCGAGAATGACCAGACGCTCGGCCTGCTCGATTTCGATCAGCAGGGTCGTGCCGAGAGTGCCGGCATCATAGAGATTCAGCCCGGGCCGGCCCCGGAGCGATGCCTCGAGCCTGCGGATGGCATGCACGCCGACACCGTCATCACCCTGCAGGACGTTGCCGACACCCATCACCAGCGTCACGTTCGCGGCCACCGGCGCGAAGACGCCCTGCGCCTCATCCGGATCGCGGCAAGCCACGGGATTCACGACCGCGATCGGCGTCATGGGCAGGCGCCCGCACGGCCCCGACGGCGGCCCCGACACCTGCCGGCGGCCGGTGACGTCATCGCAACCACCACATCTTGACCGGATGGATGTCGCGGCCGGAACGAATTCCTTTCAGGCATGACGGCATTCCTCTCCGCATCGGAGGGACGACGATCACGCTAGCGCGGGGCTGATGCCACAACCAGACAAATTGTCGGCTTGGTTGATCTGGATCAAGCACAGGCCCGCGGCCAGCCTTCGCTGCGCCATCGAGCCCCCGTGCAAGCCGCGCAGCAGCGAGCGAGCGCGCCGGACATGATGACCACCGGTTGCCGGATCGCGTCGTGCCGGGAATCCTCGATCACGGCAGGTGCGGCAGGTTCGCCCGCCCGCAAATGCTCGTTCGCGATCGAGATTCAGGTCGTCGTCGCGGTAATCACGATCGTCGCGGTGCCGTAGCTGCCCGCGCTGCGCGCGCGCGACAAATCAAGGCGCATGCGCAGCGCGCCCTGGCGAGCCTTGGCGGGATCCAGTCCGGTGGGTGCGAAACGGCCGGGATTGACGCCGAGATTGCTCAGTCGGATCAGCGCGCCGCTGCCGGCAGGGCCGTTGAGCGTGGCGTTGCGGCCGCTGCTGAAACGCGCGCTGACCGTGGTGCGGCCGCCGCGCGCGCTGCCGATCGAGCGCACCGCCCAGGCGTTGCTGAGGGTGAGCTGGACCGCGGTCAGCCGGTTGGCGGCGCGCGGCGCGATCGCGGCGTTGGCGGTCAGGTTCTGTCCCGCAGCGGTCGCCGTGAGCGCCTTGGCGGGCAGCGCCGTGCCGGCGGCCGGGGTGGCCAGCTTGGCCAGCGCGGTCGAATCGAGCGTGAGGTCGATGGCGCTGTAGTAGTAGAGCAGCGTCACCGGCTGCAGCCGCAGCTTGAACGCGGTGGCACCCGCGGCGGTGGCCGGGCGCACCGCCACGATGGCCAGCGCGGCCAGCGCCAGCCATGCGGCGATTTGCAATCGGCAACCACGGGTCGTCATCACGGAGCGTCTTCTGCATGCCGGATGCCGATGATCAAAGCAATCGCAATGCCAACTCGGCCAGCGCGTCCCGTCGCGAGGCCGAATCCGCCGCGCGCGATGTCCGCCTGCGCGCTTGATGCACCCACCGGGCAAGGCGTTGCCGGCGCCGTGCGCTGCGGGCAGACTCGCCACAGGCGCAATCCGGAGACGAAGCATGCGTCACGCATACGCCGGATGGCATTGTTGCCGGACGGCGATCATCACCCTCGGCTGCCTCGTTGCCGCAACCGCGCACGCCGATCCGCTCGGCGATCTGCGCGCGACGCTGGCGCGGCTGCAGGGTTCCGCACCGGTCGCCGGCACGCTCGCCATCACCCAGCACACCCGCGACGGCGAGGGCGCCAAAGCCAAGCGCAGCGAGGCGACGCTGACGCTCGACGTGGCCGCGGCTCGCGGTCTGCGCATCCGCGTGCCCGCGCCGGTGCTGGCCACGGCCGCCCGCGAACGCGCCGCCGCGCAAGCTGATCCGGAGCGGCCGACACCGACCGCCGATCTGTTGTCGGCGATCGGTCCGGTGCAGGTGCTGCGCATGCTCGACGTGGCCGCCAACCTGCAGCTCGCAGTAGCCGACGCCAAGTTGCTCAAGGACACTCCGACGACACTCGACGGCGCGCCGGCACGGGAGCTCACCTTCGATCAGCCGCTGCGCGTCAGCAACAGCGATCGCAGCAAGGTCAAGCACTACCGCTCCACGCTGTCGCTGTGGCTGAGTCCGCAGGGCGTTCCGCTCGCCTACATCACCCACACCGACACCGAGGCGGGCTGGCTGTTTCTCGACTTCAATCTGAAGCGCAACGAATCGGTCCGTCTCGCCGTGATCGATGGCCGCCTGATCGCCACCCGCCTGGAGCTGGACCAGCAGACTTCAGGGCTGGGGCAGCACGGCGCGACGCGCACGACCTATGTGCTGGATCTGCAGACAGTACCGGCGACACAGGCTGTGCCCGCCGCGGGCGCGGCCCGTTGAGACATGGGGCTGTTCGTCGGGTGACTGCGTCAAAAAAAGGGCCGCGGCGCGTCCCTGCACCACGGCCCGGCCGGATCGAACCGAGGTCGGCTCAGAACTTGACGTCGAGCGTGACGTAGACGGCGCGCGGTGCACCCGGCAGCACCAGCGGATAGCCCACCGCGGCCGGAGCCGTGTTGTACAGGCCACCGGCCGACAGTTCCTCGAAGGCGTTGTAGCGCCGGTTCAGCGCGTTCATGACCTCGACGTTGACGTTGATCGACTTGACGGCATGGCCCAGCAGACCGGTCGGCAGGTCGGCACCCAGCGCCAGATTCAGCAAGCCGTAGGAGGGCATGGTCTGCTGGCTGGGCGCGCCGAGATTGTTGTCGAACACGTGTTGTGCGCCGACGTACTGGTACCAGGCGCGCGGCTTCATCACCACGTTGCCCAGGACATAGCGCCAGTAGGCACCCACGTTGAAGGTCGTCTTGGGCACATACGACACCGGCAGGCCGTCGTAGTTGGTGCCGTTGAAGTTGTAGTTGCTGAAGTGCGCCTGCTCCAGATTGGCATTGCTGAAAAGATGCAGGTGCCCCACGGCGCCCTCGGCGGACAGGTTGAAGCCGTGATAGACCGAGTCGCCCGTACCGAGACCGAGGAACTGGCCGTTGCCGCTGGTGACGCCGATGAACTGGTTGCTGAAGTGCATGCGGTAGTAGTTGACGTTGATCAGCACGTCATGGAAGCCGCCCGCCTGCAGCCAGTGCAGCTTGACGCCGGCCTGTGCCTCGACGCCCTTTTCGAGGATGTCACCGCCCACCGGCTGCTTCTGATACAGCCCGCCGCCGCCGCCGACCTGCGGCAGGCGGTAGGCCGTGCCCCAGTTGCCGTACAGCGCCAGCCAGCCCGTGGGCTGCCAGCGCGCGTTGAGCGAGGGCTCGAGCTTGTCGTAACTGGTACTGGCCGCCGGCAGATGCGCCTGGTTGTTGCCGGGATACAGCGCGTTGGCCGCGGCGAAGTCGACATTGCCGCGCGGGTAGTAGTCGGTGTGGAAGCTGACCGCGCGCAGGCCCGGGGTCAGGCTGAACCCCTGCACCGGGGTGATGGTGTCCTGCGCGAAGGCAGCGAGGTTGGTGATGTACCAGTAGTCGCTGCGGAAGTGGTCGTTCGGCACCAGGTAGGAGCCGAAGTAAGGCGCGTTGGGGTTGTAGAAGGCATTGCGCGAGTTGTACTCGGTGTTGATGAAATAGCCGCCCACCGCGACGTCGTTGCCGGGCAGGGCGATGTCGCTCCACAGCTTGTCGCCGTACATGTGCGAGAACGGGTTGTTGTGCTCGTACAGATTGCTGGGGTTGGCGACGAAGTCGTTGTAGTGGATGTGCAGACGATCGCCGCGGCGATACCAGGTCAGGTTGTGCAGGGTGATGCGGTCGTCGAGCCGCAGGTTCTGCTTGGCGTAGACCAGCCAGGTGCGGTTGTAGTCGTTCTTGGCCCAGACGTTCTCGTTGAGCGCGCTGTAGTAGCCGGTGGTCTGCTGGCTCAGCAGCGGACCCGGGTTCGGGTTGCCGTTGGCGTCCTGTCCGTTGACGCTGATGCCCGGCACCGGAGTCAGCGGGATCGGCGTCGGGCGCCAGCCGTGGCCGTCGCCGAGATAGCCGCCGAAGCTGACGCTGCCGTTGCCGAATGTCTTGCGCGTCTTGACGAAGGCGGCGAAGTTCTTGCTGGGCCAGGCATAGCCGTCGGACGAGCGACGGAAGTTGTCGGCCTTGCCGTAGCCGCCGGCGATCACGGTCTCCCAGCCGCCGACGTCGCCGGTCTGCACGTTGAAGACGACATTGCGCGTATTGAAACTGCCATAGGTCAGCGCGATGTCGCCGCCGGCCTGCGCCGAAGGCTGCACCGGAATGAAGGCGATCGCTCCGCCGATATTGTTGTACCAGCGGTCCTCGGGATTGCCAGGACCGTAGGTGACGCGCGCGCCCTGCAACAGGCCGGTCTGCGGCAGCTGCGGCGTTTCCCACAAACCCGTGGCGGCGTTGATCATCGGCACGCCGTCAAAACTGACCGCGATGCTGCCGTTGTCGATATTGCCGCCGGAAAAGCCGCCCCAGCCCTGCTTGAGTCCGTTGACGCTGATCGAGGCCTTGGTCGCACCGGTCTGGCCGTAGCCGCTGATGCTGACGCCCGGCGCGAAGGTCAGCGCCTGCGCCGCGCCGCCGACCGGACCGGCCGACTTCAGCTGCTGGCGATCGAGCACCTTGTCACCGAAGGCCGACCTGAAGATCGACTTCCGGCTCAGGCTCCTGAGGCCTGCGCTTTGCGTCTTCTGTCCGGCGACGACGACCTTGTGCAGCCGTTCGACGGCGTTGCCCTGGGGCGCGGGTTGATCGGCCGCAGAAGCATGCGTGCTGGCGAGCGCGGCGGCGATCGCCAGCGCGATGTGCTGATGGCGCAAGGTACGGCGCGGAACGGACATGATCGAGAACCCCCCGGTTGAGATCCCGATGAGGTTCGGCGATCGCCGTGACAGCGGCGTTCCAGATGACTTGCATATGACATACGGGCGGTTTATTTCTGGCGCCGAGGCCCAATGCCCACGGAGCCGCCATGCGCTGGCTGTTGCTCGCCCTGACTATCTTCGGTTTGCTGCTGGCGCTGTCTGCGCATACGCCGGGGCGGCTCGGCCTGGGCCTGGCCTTGCTGCTGCTGGGCGCGCTGGCGTCGGTTTTCGCCTTCGCGCAGGCGCGCATCCACGGCAGCGCGCGCGACGAGCAGCTTTCGGATCAGCAGATCGCGGCGCTCAGGGCGTCGCTGAAATCGACCGGGCGCGGCACACCGTCGGACACCGGCAGCTGACGGCGCCGATGCGGGACGTGCGCGGCGGATGCCGGCAAGCGCTAACCGCCGCGCGCCGCAACGACGCGCGGCGGCCTGACGTTCAACGCGGCGCGGGCGAGCCGATCGGAAGCACGACCCTGCCGTGGGTCTCGTTGATGACCTCGGCGGCCGACAGGTAAAACGCCAGCAGGGCGGTGATCAGACCCCCGTAACCGCCGAACGCGTGCAGCGAGGCCGATCCGGTCCACTCGCCGGCGGCCAGCAGCCAGAAGGTGATCACCAGCACCAGGAAAATCAGCTGCAGCGCGCGGTTGAGCTTCAGCGCAGCGATCAGCATGTACAGCGTGAAGACGCCCCACATGAACAGGTACCAGCCGACGAACGCGGCCGGCGCGTTGCCATGCAGGAATTGCACGAACAGCGCGAACGACCACCAGAAGGCGCCGTAACCGCAGAACGCGGTCATGCCGAAGGTGTTGCCGCGCTTGAGTTCGGTGACGCCGGCGACGAACTGTGCCGTGCCGCCGAATGCAAACGCCAGCGCCAGCACCATGCCCATGCCGTCGCCGGTGTAGTAACCCGCATTGATCAGGCTGAGCATCCAGGTGGTGAGCGCGAAGCCGGCGAGCCCGAGCGGGGCCGGATTGGCCAGTTTGTTTTCCATGTTCAGGTCTCCGTGGTGAGGGAATCCGGGCAGTGGGCCCGGGCGACTTGCCGAAGTGCCGGAATGCATGCGCGCGCGGTCGTGATGGCGTGTCGCACCGCCGCCGCTCGCTGCCCCGAGTCGTGCGCCCGAGCATCGGCGCTGGCCATCATGCTGGCTATACGCCCTTGGTCGACATTCGACTAAAGTCCACTTGGTCACCCGGCGCGCGCGACTAGTGTGGGCGGTCTGAGGCGTGCGTCGCGCATCCGCGGACGCCGCCGCCCACCTGCCAAGCCCAGGAGCACGTCATGTCCAAGGTCTATCCCGTACCGCCCGCCTTCGCCGCTGCCGCCCGAGTGCGCGCCGACGACTACGAGCGCCTGTATGCCGAATCGGTGCGCGACCCCGGGAGCTTCTGGGCGCGGGCGGCGCAACGGCTGGACTGGATCAAGCCGCCGACGCGGATCAAGGACGTGTCGTACCGTCTCGAGGATTTTCACATCCGCTGGTACGAGGACGGCATCCTCAACGTGGCCGCCAACTGCCTCGACCGCCACCTCGCGACGCGCGCCGACAAGACCGCCATCATTTTCGAGGGCGACGATCCCGCCGAATCGCGTCGCATCAGCTACCGCGAGCTGCACGCGCAGGTATGCCGCGCCGCCAACGCGCTCAAGCACCTCGGCGTGCGCAAGGGAGATCGCGTCGCCATCTACCTGCCGATGATCCCCGAGGCGGCCGTCGCGATGCTGGCCTGTGCGCGCATCGGCGCGGTGCATTCGGTGGTATTCGGCGGGTTCTCGCCGGATTCGCTGGCCGGACGCATCGCCGACTCGCAGTGCAAGCTGGTGATCACCGCCGACGAGGGCCGGCGCGGCGGCAAGAAGGTGGCGCTGAAGGTCAACGTCGACGAGGCGCTGACGCGCCCCGGCACCAGCAGCGTCGAGACCGTGCTGGTGGTGCGTCGTACCGGCGGCGCGGTCGCGATGCAGGCGCCGCGCGACCGCTGGTGGCACGTGGTGACCGACGCCCAGAGCGCCGAGTGCGCGCCCGAACCGATGGGCGCCGAGGATCCGCTGTTCATCCTCTATACCTCCGGATCGACCGGCAAGCCCAAGGGCGTGCTGCACACCGGCGGCGGCTACCTGGTCTATGTCAGCTACACCCACGAGTGCGTGTTCGACCTGCGCGAGGACGACGTGTTCTGGTGCACCGCCGACGTCGGCTGGGTGACCGGCCACAGCTATGTCCTGTATGGCCCGCTGGCCAACGGTGCGACCACGGTGATGTTCGAAGGCGTGCCCAACTGGCCCGACAGCAGCCGCTTCTGGCACGTCGTCGACAAGCACCGGGTGACGCTGTTCTACACCGCGCCCACCGCGATCCGCGCGCTGATGCGCGAGGGCGAGGCACCGGTCAAGGCGACTTCGCGCGCCAGCCTGCGGCTGCTCGGCACGGTCGGCGAGCCGATCAATCCCGAAGCCTGGGAGTGGTATCACCGCGTCGTCGGCGACGGCCGCATTCCGATCGTCGATACCTGGTGGCAGACCGAGACCGGCGGCATCCTGATCACGCCGCTGCCGGGTGCGATCGCCGCCAAGCCGGGCTCGGCGACCAAGCCGTTCTTCGGCATCAGTCCCGCGATCGTCGACACCAACGGCGCCATCATGGATGGCGTCTGCGAAGGCAACCTGGTGCTGACCGACTCCTGGCCGGGACAGATGCGCACCGTGTACGGCGACCACGCGCGCTTCATCGAGACCTACTTCAAGACCTATCCGGGCAGCTACTTCACCGGCGACGGCGCGCGCCGCGACGCCGACGGCTATTACTGGATCACCGGCCGCGTCGACGACGTGATCAACGTCTCCGGTCACCGCATCGGCACCGCCGAGGTCGAGAGTGCGCTGGTCGCGCATCCCAAGGTGGCCGAGGCCGCCGTCGTCGGCTGCCCGCACGACATCAAGGGCCAGGGCATCTACGCCTACGTCACCCTGAAGGTGGGCGAGCAGCCCAGCGAGGATCTGCGCAAGGAACTGGTCGCCTGGGTGCGCAAGCAAATCGGCCCGATCGCCACGCCGGACTATCTGCAGTGGGCGCCCAGCCTGCCAAAGACCCGCTCCGGCAAGATCATGCGCCGGATCCTGCGCAAGATCGCCGAGAATGCGCCCGAGCAGCTGGGCGACATTTCCACCCTCGCCGATCCCTCGGTGGTGCAAAGCCTGGTCGGAGAGCGACTGATCCAATGAGTGCTCCCGCCGCCACGGATCCGGCTCGTGCCGCCGTGACGGAGCGCGGCGCGGTGTCACGTGAAGTGCTGATCGCCGATGACCACCCGCTGTATCGCGACGCGCTGACGCGCGCCGTGCTGGGCGCCTTGCCCGGCGCGATGGTGCGTGGCGCCGCCAGCGTGCCGACGCTGCTGGCGCTGATCGAGGCGCATCCGCAAGCCGATCTGCTGCTGATGGACCTGCACATGCCCGGGGCGCGCGGCTTCTCGGCGCTGGCACACATTCGCGGCCAGCACCCCGGGCTGCCGATCGTGGTCGTATCGGCGCACGAGGAGGCGTCCGTGGTGCGCCGCGCGCTGGCGCACGGCGCGTCGGGGTATCTTGCCAAGTCGGCGGCCGGCGAGGACATCGGCGCGGCGGTGCGTGCGGTGCTCGAAGGCGAGGTCTGGGTTCCGGCCGGTGTCGTCGGCGCGCGCGTCGAGCTGAAGCCGGACGAAGCCGCGGTGGCGGCGCGGATCGCCGAGCTGACGCCGCAGCAGTTTCGCGTGCTGGGCATGCTCGCCGAAGGGCTGCTCAACAAGCAGATCGCCTACGAGCTCGGTGTCTCCGAGGCCACGGTCAAGGCGCACATGACCGCGATCATGCGCAAGCTCGGCGTGTCCAACCGCACCCAAGTCGCGCTGGCGGCCAGCCAGCTGGCGCTGGATCAGTTGCCGTTGTCGGCGTTTCCCGAGGACGACTGAAGCGCCACGGTCCGCGCACGGCGCCTGCCGCCATCGTGCGCCCATGCCGCCAGCAGCGCGCGCAGCGCCGCCGGGCGCACCGGCTTGAGCAGTACCGGCATGCCGAACAGGCGCGCACGCTGCTTCAGTTCGTCACCACCGTCGGCGGTGATCAGCGCCGCCGGCGGCAGATCCGAGAACCGCTGCCGCAAGCGTTCCAGCGCCTGCAGTCCGTCGACACCGGCGCCGAGGTGGAAGTCGATCAGCAGCAGGTCAGGGCGCGACTGTTCCAGCAGGCCCTCGGCGATATCGACGCTGGTCGCCGTGCGACAGCGCACGCCCCAGCGCGCCAGCAGCACGGTCATGCCTTCGAGGATGGCGCTGTCGTTGTCGAGGCAGAGCACGTCGAGATCCAGCGCGCGCACCGCAGCGGGGGACTCGATGGCGGCACTCGCCGGCAGCACGCGTACGCTGCTGCGCGGCACGCCGAGGAAGAACCCGCTGCCGCGGCCGGGCGTCGAAGCGAGATCGAGCCGGTGCCCGAGGATCGCGGCGATGCGCTCGCAGATCGACAGGCCCAATCCGAGCCCGCGCTCGCCCCAGGGCGATGGCTGATCGAGGCGCTGGAACTCGGCGAAGATCAGCTGCTGCTGCTCGGGCGGGATCCCCGGACCGGTATCCCAGACCTCGATGCGCAGGGCGCCGGCGCGCCGGCGCGCGCCCAGCAGCACGCCGCCCCGCGGCGTATAGCGCAGGGCATTGGACAGGAAGTTCTGCACGATGCGGCGCAGCAGCTGCGGATCGGTGTGCGCGACCAGTCGCGTGTCACGCACACGCAATTGCAGCCCGCGCTGCGCGGCCAGCGTCGCGTACTGCGACTTCAGCGAGGCGAACAGCGGCCCCAGCGCCACCGGGCCGATCTCCGGGCAGTAGCGGCCGGCATCCAGCCGCGAGGCATCGAGCAGGCCCTCGAGCAGATCCTCGGCGGCGCGAAAACTTGTCTCGATGCGCTCGGTCAGCTGCAGCGATTCCGCATCCAGCCCGGGCTGCTGACGCAAGGCGGCGCTGAACAGCCGCGCGGCATTGAGCGGCTGCAGCAGATCGTGACCGGTAGCCGCGATGAAACGCGTCTTCGACTGGTTGGCCGCCTCGGCGTCGCGCTTGGCGCGCTCCTGCGCGGTAAGCGCCTCGCGCAGCTGGAGCGTGCGTTCGGCGACGCGCTGTTCGAGCGTCTCGTTGGCTTCGCGCAGCGCGAGTTCCGCCCGCTTGTACGCGGTGACATCGGCATACGTGGTGACGTAGCCACCCGCCGAGAGCGGGATGCCGTGCATCTCGACCACGCGACCATCCGTGCGCACGCGCTCGAACACGTGCGGTGACCCGGCGCGCATGTGGCGGATGCGCTTGGCGACGTGCTCGGATACCTCGCCGGGACCGCATTCGCCGCGTTCGGCGTTGTAGCGGATCAATGCGGCCACCGACTGGCCGACGAACACCAGCCCCGGCGGATAATCGAACAATTCGAGATAGCGGCGGTTCCAGGCAACCAGGCGCATTTCGGCATCGACCACGCTGACCGCCTGCGCGATGTGTTCGAGCGTGGTCGAGAGCAGACTGCGATTGAAGCGCAGCTCCTGCGAGGCTTCGTCGAGCAGGGCCAGCACCTCGGCGACATCGAGACCGCTGCCCGACAGCGCCGACATCAACAGGCGGCGCGCCGAGGCCGCGCCGACCGCGCCGGCCAGCACGCGCTCGGTGTACTGCAGCAGCGCGCGGTCGGCGACCGCCGTCGGCGCCAGCACGACACCGCGGGCGCCGGCGTAGTCCTCGAAGGCGCGCGCCGCAGCGCGCTCGCCGAGGATGCGCTCGCCGATCGCGCGCAGATCGGCGACGGTGATGCGTCCGCGCCAGTCGCGCGCCGTGGGCTGCGGTACACCGAGCGCCGGCAATTCGAGAAAATCCTGCCCGCGCAGGCGATCCTCCAGGCTCGGCCGGAATCGCAGCGAGACGAATACCAGCGCCGCCACGTTCACCAGCAGCGACCAGGCGGTTCCGTGCGTCACCGGATCCCAACCCGAGAGGTTGAACAGCGAAAGCGGACGCAGCCAGTCGATGCCGAACGGACCGCCGCGCACCCAGTCGGCGAGGAACCAGTGCGCCTGCGCCAAGGCCGGCAGCAGCAGCGTATAGACCCAGACCGTGAAGCCGCCGAGCAGGCCGGCATAAACGCCGGCGCGACTGGCGCCGCGCCAGTAGAGTGCGGCGATCAACGCGGGCGCGAGTTGCACCACCGCGGTGAACGACAGCAGTCCCAGCGCGGCGAGATCCTCCCGGTCGGACAGTCCGCGGTAGTACACGTAGGCGGCGCCGGCCAGCAGCAGGATCGCCAGGCGTCGCACCGCGAGCACCACGCGCGACAGGTCACCATGCTGGTCGAGATGCAGCGCACGCACGCGCAGCAGCGCCGGCATCACCAGGTCGTTGCTGATCATCGTCGACAGCGCGACGCAGGCGACGATGACCATGCCGGTCGCCGCCGAAAACCCACCGACGTAGGCGAAGATCGCCAGGGCGCGGTGGTTCTGCTGCAACGGCAGCAGCAGTGACCAGGCATCGGCCTGGCTGCGGTCACCGGCCAGCAGGACATGGCCGGCGGCGGCGATCAGCGGCACCGCCAGCACCACCAGCAGCAGATACGCGGGGAAGATCCAGCGCGCCGTGCGCAGATCGCCGGGATGCTCGGATTCGACGACCGTCACCTGGAACTGGCGCGGCAGCGTGATGCCGGCGAAGAACGCCAGCAGACACTGCGCGAGAAAGCCCGGTGGCAATCCGTCGTGCGGCACGGCGGCGGCGACCTGCGCATAGCTCGCCAGCATCCCCGGCCCATGCCGCAACGCGAAAAACGCGACGGCGAGAAAGGCCGCCAGCTTGATCAGCGACTCGACCGCGATCGCAAGCATCATGCCGTGATGATGTTCGGTGGCATCGATCGCGCGAGTACCGAACAGGATCGCGAACACCGCCAGCAGGAGTGCGACCCACAGCGCGCTGTCGGTGATCAGGGCACCGGACGAATGGGTGCCGGCGAGCACCACGACCGACTGCGATACCGCCTTGAACTGCAGCGCGATGTAAGGCACCGCGGCGATCACGGCGATCACGGTGATCAGTGCGGCCAGCCCCGGCGAGCGGCCGAAGCGCGCGGCGACCAGGTCGGCGATCGACGTCAGGCTGCGGCGCTTGGCGAGCCGCTGCAGACGACCCAGCAACCCGTGGCCGAACACGAACAGCAGCATCGGCCCGAGATAGATCGGCAGGAACGCCAGGCCGCCGCGCACGGCCGTGCCCACGGCACCGTAAAAGGTCCATGCCGAGCAATACACCGCCAGCGACAGACTGTAGATCAGCGGTCGCAGCGCGGTGCGCGCCGGATAGACCGGACGGCGGTCTCCCCACCACGCCAGCGCGAACAGCAGACCGACATACGCCAGCGATACCAGCAGCAGCACGCCGCCCGCGATCATGTCCCCTCCTGCAGCCGCGTCGGCTGTGCGCGTGCCCTCCCGGCGCAACCGAGGCGGCCAGTGTAGCTGCGCGCCACCCCGGCGCTGCCACCGCCCGGCGGCGCACGTCCGATCCTGTGATCACGCGCCGCTTTGCACGGCCACGGCGGCCCGGCGCCGTGTATCGGCGCACCTCGCGAACCGGCACTGCTGCAGCGCGTCATGCCAGCGGCCATGCTTCGACTTAAGTGGAATAGCTGTGGCGGGAGTCGTGGCTCATACTTTTTTAATGCTTCGCCGTGGCGCCCGTCGCGGCAAGCGTCACTGCGATCACCCGAGGGGTCTCCGATGAACCGTAACCGTCTATTCCTGGCTCTGGCTGCCGGTCTGGGACTCCTCCTGACCGCCCCGGTCTTCGCCGCGCCGACCCGCAAGCCCAGCGAGGTCAAGACGCTGCGCGCCCTGATCGACAAACAGCAGCAACAGCTCGACCAGCAGCAGCAGGATCTGAAGATGTTGCGCGATCAGCTCAAGCAACTCGAATCCGAGCAGGCGCAGCAGCAGAGCCAGATCCAGGCCCAGGCCAGCGCGCCCCCGCCGGCCGCTCCGGCCAAACCGGCAGCCCCCGCCTTCGCCAGCGCTCCGGGCGTGACCGTGGCCCTGCACGGCTGGCTGGACGCCACCTTCTTCAGCCAGAACCGCTCCTTCGTCTACGGCAACGGTCAGAACGCCGAATACCCGCTCAAGGGCAGCAATGGCTCCCTCAGCGGCGGCGATGTGCGCAACACCCGTTTCTGGCTCGACTTCTCGGGTGCGAAACTGGGCGGCGGCTGGACCACCGGCGGCCACCTCGAGATGGACTTCTTCGGCGGCAACAACGGCGCCAGCGCCTACAGCCAGTCGCAGGAAATTCCGCGCCTGCGCCAGGCCTACCTGGTCCTGGCCAACCCCGACAGCGGCAGCACGATCCAGATCGGCCAACAGTGGGATCTGATGCTGGGCAATGTCCCGATCTCGCTGACCCACGTGGCCTTTCCGCTGGGTATCGGTGCCGGCTGGCTGGGCTGGCGCTATCCCGGCATCGTCTGGATGCAGGACCTCAACCACGGCGCCAGCGGTCCGCACTGGCGCCTCGACCTGGGCGCCTTCGAGGGCCACTGGAACGGCCCCGGCGACAACCTCAACTACCTGACCGCCGGCAATGCCGGGTTCCGTCCGCAGCTCGAGGCGCGCCTGCACGTCGACGACGGCGACTGGTCGGCTTACGGCGTCGTGCACTACGCCAAGGTCAGCCTGAGCGGCGTCGGCAACGCCGCTCCCACGCCGATCCGGTCCAGCATCACCAGCGAGGGCGCCGAGTTCGGTGCCAGCTGGAAGCCCGGCGCCTGGCTGTTCCAGGGCAACGTCTACACCGGCAAGGGACTCGCTTCGGTGTTCGGCACCGAGGCCCAGTTCGGTGACATCAAGGAGACCGGCGGCTGGGGCCAGGCCAGCTATTTCTTCACTCCGAACTGGAGCGTCAACGGGTTCTATGCCATCGGCAAGAACAACACCAGCGACGTCGTGACGTGGCTCGGCCACGGATCACTGGGCTACCTCAAGAACCGCCAGGCCGCCGTCAGCGTGCTCTACAACAACGGGCCCTACGGCATCGGCCTCGAGTGGCTGCACGACGTGCTCGATTACACCAACACCGGCCTCGACCGGAATTCGGTCAGCGGCAATCAGCTCAGCCTCAGCGCGATCTACCACTTCTGACCTGACCCCATGCCGGCCGTCATGCGCGGCCGGCATGCCATCGCCAATCGAGGGAGAGCCCTGCCATGACGACCCGTCATTCGTCTTCCGGCATCCACCCGCGCCTGTGGTGGCGGCTGCTGCTGCTGGTGCCGATCGTGGCCACGCTCTGGGTGCCCTGGTACAACCATCGGGAGCCGACGTTCATCGGCATCCCCTTTCTCTACTGGTACCTGCTGCTGTGGGTGCCGCTGAGCTCGGTGTGCTCGGCGGTGGTGTACTTCAAGACGCGTGACCTGGCCTGAGGAGCATCGTCATGCAATGGAGCACACTGATCGTCTTCCTGGTGCTGTTCGTCTTCGTGACCGCGCTCGGCTTCATCGCCGCGCATTGGCGCAAGGGTGACCTCAACCAGCTGCACGAGTGGGGACTGGGCGGCCGCCGATTCGGCACCTTGGTCACCTGGTTCCTGATGGGCGGTGACCTCTACACCGCCTACACCTTCATCGCCGTGCCCGCGCTGGTGTTCGGTGCCGGCGCGATCGGATTCTTCGCCGTGCCCTACACGATCGTCGCCTACCCGATCGTGTTCGCGGTGCTGCCGCGGCTGTGGTACGTGGCCCACAAGCACAACTATGTCACCGGCGCCGACTTTGTCCGCGGGCGCTATGACAGCCCCCTGCTGGCGCTGCTGGTCGCACTCACCGGCATCCTCGCGACCATGCCCTACATCGCCCTGCAGCTGGTCGGCATGGAGGTCGTGATCTCCGCGCTCGGCTTTCCGATGAGTGGCTGGGCCGCCGATCTGCCGCTACTGGTCGCCTTCGTGATACTCGCCGCCTTCACCTATACCAGCGGCCTGCGGGCACCGGCCCTGATCGCGATCGTCAAGGACAGCCTGGTCTACATCACGGTGATCGCCGCGGTGGTGATCATCCCGATGCAGCTGGGCGGGTTCGGCAAGATCTTTGCCGCCGTGCCGCCAGCCAAGGTGCTGCTGGCCGTACCGACGGGACAGAGCCTGGGCATGTACAGCGCGTTCGCTACCCTGGCGCTGGGTTCGGCGCTGGCGCTGTTCGTCTATCCGCACGTGCTGACCGGGGTGTTGGCGGCCAAGAATCCGCGCACGCTGACCCGCAACATGGCGTTTCTGCCGGCCTACAGCCTGGTGCTCGGCCTGCTGGCGCTGCTCGGCTTCATGGCGCTGGCGGTGGGCGTGGACAAGGTCCCGCAGTACGCGCCGTTCTTCAAGCAATACGCCAACAATTTCGCCGTCCCGGCCCTGCTGATGCACAGCTTCCCCGGGTGGTTCGTCGGCGTCGGCTTCGCCGCCATCGTGATCGGCGCGCTGGTGCCGGCGGCGATCATGTCGATCGCGGCGTCCAATCTGTGGACACGCAGCATCTATCGTGCCTACATCAACCCGAGCTGCACCGAGGCGCAGGAGGCCAGCCAGGCCAAGCTGGCCTCGCTGGTCGTCAAGTTCGGCGCGCTGGTGTTCGTGCTGATCATGCCCGCGACCTACGCGATCCAGTTCCAGTTGCTCGGCGGCATCTGGATCATCCAGATCCTGCCGGCACTGGTGTTCGGCCTGTACACGCGCTGGTTCCATCGCTACGCGTTGGCGCTGGGGTGGCTGGGCGGGATGGGCGTGGGCACGTTGATCGCGGCGCACCTGAAGTTCGCCAGCTCGATCTACCCGCTGCATGCATTTGGCTACGCCATTCCCGGGTATGCCGCGCTGTATTCGCTGATCCTCAACATCGCGATCGCCGTGGTGCTGACGGTCGTGTTGCGACTGCTCGGCGTGGCCGGCGGCCAGGATCAGACCGTGCCCGGCGACTATCACGCCACCCGCCCGGCCTGACGCGGCGTCACTCTCGGCGCGGGCGGCGGTCGCAAGTCCGGCACCAGCGGGTGCGCGGAGGCTTGCATCCGGATCGTCCGCGTTGCCTGTCTCGCCCGGACCGATCCCGCGGCCCATGACAGCGGTGCCATGTCACGCGCGAACGGCGGCCTGCGGGCATCGCCGTCCGCTTTCACGATTGCCGGCTGCCAGACGGGCGCATTCCAAGGCAAGATCAGCGCACCCAAGTGGGCGGTCAGCCAGTCATTCCATGTCCGTCACGTCGCAATCGATGCACCGTTCGGAGTTCGATCCGCAGCCATTCGCTGCGGTTGCCGAACACGCCGACAGCCAAGGCCTTGCCGTTGATGTCTGGCACCTGCGCGCCGATGGCTGGCGGACGGTGCTCGCGCAATACGCCGGCGTGCCCCCGGGTGCACTGACGCTGACTGTCGACACCTACGGCAAACCCCGTCTGGCCGCGCCCTCGTCGCTGGGTTTCAACCTCAGCCACTGCGGCGACGTTGTTTTGCTGGCGCTCGGCCGCGGGGTCGAACTCGGGGTGGACGTCGAGGCCTTGCGCCCACGACCGCGGGCGCTGCAGTTGGCGCAACGTTATTTCACCGCCGATGAAGCGGCAGCGCTGGCCGCCCTGCCCGAGGTGCTGCGCCAGCAGGCCTTCTATCGACTGTGGACGGCCAAGGAAGCGGTACTCAAGGCGCTCGGCCGCGGTCTGGCCTTCGGCTTGAATCGGGTGGGCTTCCGGCTCGAGGCGGGTGGAACCGCTGTCTTGCCGCAGGATTTCGCACACGCCGCCGCCCCCGCATCGGCCTGGACGCTTCATTCGCTGACGCCGGCTCCGGGCTTTCTGGGCGCGCTGGCATGGCGTGGCGGGCCACGCCCGGTACGCCGGTTCGCCCTGCCGCGCTGAAGGTGCCCGGCCGGGGGAACCTTTGGCGCACACCCGGGTCTGATTGATCGCATCTCCTGCCGTGGCCGCCGAGCGCGATGGCGATCGTGCATCGGCGTACCCGGATCTTGACGCGTACCGTGGGTACGCGTTTTTTTTGGCATCATCCGCGTTCCCGCCACCGCATCGGGCTCGCGCGATGATCCGGCTCAGCGTCAATCTCAACAAGATCGCGGTGCTGCGCAACTCGCGCGGCGGCAACGCGCCGGATCTCGCGACCGCCGCCGAGACCTGCATGGCTGCCGGCTGCGGTGGCATCACCGTGCATCCGCGCCCGGATCGCCGCCATATCCGCCCCGAGGATGTGACACTGCTGGCGCAGCTGACCCGCGGTCGCGTCGAGTTCAACATCGAAGGCAATCCCTTTGCCCGCCCGCGAGCAGGCTATCCGGGATTGATGGCGCTGATCGGCGCGGCACGTCCGCAACAGGTTACGCTGGTCCCCGACAGCGACGGCCAGCTGACCTCCGATCACGGCTTCGAATTTCCCCGTGATGCGCAGCGGCTGGCCCCGGTCATCGACCGCATTCGTGCGCTCGGTGCTCGGGTATCACTGTTCGTCGACGCCGATGCCGGATCGCTGGAACAGGCAGCCGCGCTGGGCGCCGCCCGCATCGAGATCTATACCGGACCCTACGCGCACGCCTTCGCTGCCGGTGATGCGCAAACCGAGCTGACGCGTTGCGCGAACACGGCGCGTCGCGCAGGCGCAGCGGGTCTCGGTGTCAATGCCGGCCATGATCTCAGCCAGGCCAATCTGGCGGCATTCTGTGCTGCCGTGCCCGGATTGGCTGAAGTCTCGATCGGCCATGCGCTGATCAGCGAGGCCTTGTATGCCGGCTTGACGACGACGGTCCAGCGCTATCGGGCAATCCTGGCCGGGCCCTCGACGCCCGAAAGCCGCGGCGGCCGCGGATAAAGAAACGCCCCGTCGAAACGAGGCGTCTTGCGACCCTGGCTGTGCCTGCGGGTGACTATTTGCCGTCGCCGGTGGTGATGAAGCCCACATGCACCATGCCCGCGCCCTTGGCAGCGGACATCACGTCCCAGATGGTCCGGTACTCGATGGTCTTGTCGGCGCGGATCTGCAGCTCGGGCTGCGGCGTTTTCATCGCCTCCACCGCAAGCCGTGCCTTCAGCTCGGCGTTGCTGACGACGTTGTCATTCCAGTACATCGTGCCGTCTTCGCGAATGGCCAGGTCGATCGGCACCATCTTGTCGGCGGCAGCCTGATTGGGATTGGCCTTGGGCAGCTCGACCTTGATCTTGTGCGACATCAGTGGCGCCGTGATCATGAAGATGATCAGCAGCACCAGCATCACGTCCACCAGGGGCGTGACGTTGATGTCCGCCATGAGCCCGCTGCCCCCGCTGTTGCTGCTGAACGCCATGTCAGGTCCTCACCACTTTTCGAAACCGATCTTTTCGACGTGCTGGCTCTTGGCCTCGGCCATGACCTTCGCCAGCTGGTTGTAGGACGTCGTCGCCGCCGCCTTGATATGCAACTCCGGCTGGTTCGGCTTGGTGCCGAGAATCGCCAGCTGCGCCTTCAGCTCGAGGTCGGTGATCGGGCTGCCGTTCCAGCTGATCGAGCCATCGCTGCCGATGACCAGGCTGATCGGCTCGGCGGGATTGACCGGCGGCGGGTTGTTGGTGGCCTGCGGCAGATCGATGCTGATCTTGTGGGTCATCATCGGCGCCGTGATCATGAAGATGATCAGCAGCACCAGCAGCACGTCCACCAAGGGCGTGACGTTGATGTCCGCCATCGGCCCGCCACCGGTGTTCGAGGTGAAAGCCATGGTTTTACTTCCTGGTCGGCACGGCCGGCTTGGACAGATCGGTCACGCGCGAACCCGTCGCGAAGAAGTCGTGCAGGTCATGCGCGAACTCGTCGAAACGGGCGTAGATCAGGCGATTGGTACGGGCGTAGAAGTTGTACGCCAGGACCGCCGGGATCGCGGTGCCGAGACCGATGGCGGTCATGATCAACGCCTCGCCGACCGGGCCGGCGACTGCGGCCATGTCCGCATTGCCGCTGGCGCCAATCGCGATCAGGGCATGGTAGATGCCCCATACCGTACCCAGCAGACCGACGAACGGCGCGGTCGCGCCGACCGTGGCCAGCAAGGTCATGCCCGTCTCGAGGCGCATGCTTTCACGCGAGACCGCCTGACGCAGCGAACGGTCGATGAACTCGGATCGGCTGAGCGACTCGGCCATCTTGCCGCCCTCGGCGCGCGAGTGATGCGCGGCGGCGGTGGCGCAATCGAGCGCGATCTTGGAGAACGGCTCGGAGCTGGGCTGGGTCTCCATCGCGCGCACGGCATCCTGCGCGGAAGGCGTATCCCAGAACGTGCGGATCACCTTGTCCATGCGCCCGCGCAACTGCATGTTGCGCGCGAAATTGAAGATGATGTAGTACCACGACAGCGCCGACATCGCGATCAGCACCAGGAACACCACCCAACCGATAAAGTCGAAGTTGTGAACCAGCTGATCGAAGCCTGCGCTCTGCATGGCTGCAGCATTGCCGCCGCCGAGTGTCGGCAACGCGCTGGGCGCTACCGCCGTGGAGGCGTGGGCCGCCGCGGCATCGACCGGCGGAGGGGTGGAGCCCGCCTGTGCGGCAGACATGGAGGAGGAGGCTTCTTGCTGCATGACGCGACCCTTTGTGCAGGATGATCGGGTGACGGGGAGAGTTTACCGGTCTGTCAGAACTCTTGCGGCGTGAAGTTGATGGGCACTTCGACCCACGCTTCCGTAGGCTGGCCATCCTTGACCGCGGCCGTAAAGCGATACTGCATCACGCCTTCGCGTGCCGCTCGATCCAGTTCACGGTAACCGCTCGACTTCTTGATCTGGATTTCCTTCGGTCGACCATCCGTCCCGACCAGCACCAGCAGGATCACCGTGCCTTGGTGGCCCTGACGCAGGGCTTCGATCGGATACCGGATCTGGATCTTTTGATTGTAGGCCACGTCCTGGCTCGCCGAAATGCTGACGGGCGGAGCCGGCGGCGACGGCGGGGCCGGCGGCGGCGCCGCCACGGCCATGTTCGAGGTTTCATTGACCACGGGCGGCTGCGCCGGCGGCGGCGGCACCGGCGGCGGGCGCATCTGCTGGATCACTTTCGGCGGCGGCGTCTTCGGCGGCACCGGCGGCGGCGGCGGTGGCGGCGGCGGCGGCGGCGGCGGCTCGATGAACTCCACCTGGACGATCTTGTCCTTGGCCTTTTCCTTGGCTTGGGGCGGCGCCATCGGCGACAGCATCAGCAGCAAGGCGGTGGCATGGAGCGCAATGGCCCCCGCCAAGGCCACCGTGCGCCTCCAGTTGAACGGCGCGGAGCCGGAAGGTTGTGTGGTCGAGGCCATCAGTCGATCGATTCGAGTCTGCTTGAGTCGGCGTTGCGACCGCAGCTTACCGCGCGTGGGTTACAGATCACGCGGTTGCGCGAGCACAAGAAAGGACAAAGTTACACCAGCACCGCGGGCTTGTATAGGGGCGGTTCAGCGAATCCCCCGGCCTGCTTCTCACCACATTATTTCCTGCCGCCGTGCGACTCGGCCTTGAGCCACTTCACGGCCGCGGACTTCGTCTCCGGGTACTGCGCCGCCTTGCGGTAGGCAGCCAGCGCGCCGGCTTTGTCCTTGAGCTTGATGTCGGCGTTGCCAATCAGGATCCATGCCACGCCGGGCTTCTCCAGGCCACCCTTGGCCAGAGCCTGCTGCAGTGCCGCCCTGCCGTCCCTGTACTGGTCGAGCTGCTGCACCATCAGCTGGCCTCGCTGCATGTCCAGCTTGCCGTCCGTGGCGAACGGCGCGGCCTTGCCCCACGCGGCCACAGCGCCGTGCAGGTCGCCCGCGAGGTAAGAGGCGTCGCCCAGCAACTTGTAACTGTCAAAGCTTGGCTGGACGACCTGTTTCGCGAAGCCTTCCTGCAGTGCCGCGACAGCTTTTTGTGCATCCGGCTTCGGATCGTTGGAGTCCTGCCCGACGATCACGTACATCTTGGCCAGGTTGATGTAATCGGTACCGGTGACGATCAGTCCGTGCGCCTTCGCATCCTCCATCGCCTGCAGCGCCTTCGCCGGCTGATTGGCGTCGAGATAGACGGCGACCAGGTTCTTCCGGGTGGTTGCATCGCTGGGATTCGCGGCCAGCTGCGTCTCGAGAACCTGCGCCGCGTGAGCATAGTCCTTGAGTCCCACATAGCTCTCCACCAGAACCTGTCCCCACCAGACGGGGGCGCCCTGCGGCTGCAGCTTCATGGCTTGCTGCATCGAGCTGACCGCGTCCGAGTATTCCTTCTCGCTGAGATAGATGCGTCCCTGCAATGCGTATGCGTCGCCGGTCTGCTTGCCGCCTTGCTCCATCCAGGTCTTCAGGGTGTCGAGCGCCGGCTGCCATTGCTGGTTCTGCGTGTACAGCTGCGCCAGCCCCATCATGGTGTCGAAGTAATCGTCATTGGGCAGCGAGTCGAGCGCCAACGCCTGCTTGAGCAGGGCGATGCCGCCGGCGTAGTCGTTCTGGTTGACCTTCAGTTGCGCCAGTCCGCGCAGGGCCTCGGCCTTCGCGTACTTGCTGCTGCTGTCGCTGACCAGCTTCTGCAGGTCGGTTTGTGCTTCCGTCTGCTGCTTGCTGTCGTTGAGGGCAGCGAAGCCCTTCTTCAGCAACTCCTCGTCATGCCTGCTGGTCAGATCGGGCTTGGGCGACTCGCGCTTGGCATTGGGATACTCGGGCGGTTTCTTGTCGGCGGCCACGGCGGTGGCGCCCAGCGCGAAAGCAAGCATCACGATCGCAAGCGTCTTGGCGAACAGGCGGAATTTCATGAAGGCCTCGCTGGGGGGTGCCGGGGCACGCGGGGAGATTGCGAAGCGTAGCGGCGATGCAGGCCGTCGCTCAAGCTGCGCCGCGGCATGCGCGGCTGACATGGCTGTCGCGCGTTCGCCGCATCGTGCCGAAGTCTCAGACGTCGAGGTTGGCGACCTTCAAGGCATTGGCTTCGATGAAGTCGCGGCGTGGTTCGACCGCCTCACCCATCAGCATCGCGAACATCTGATCGGCGGCCACAGCATCCTCGATACCCACCTGCAGCAAGCGCCGCGTTTCGGGATTGACCGTGGTTTCCCAGAGCTGTTCCGGATTCATCTCGCCCAGCCCCTTGAAGCGCTGGATGGCACGGCCTTTCTTGGCCTCCTCGAACAGGAACGTGCGCAGCTCGGCAAAGCGGCGCAGCGGGAGCACGACGTTGCCACGGCGGACCTCGGCGCCGGGTTGCAACAAACCGGCCAGTGCGCGCGCCGCTTCGGCGACGGCACGAAATTCGGCACCCTCGAAAAACGCACGCGTCAGCACAAAGCTGTGTCCAAGTCCGTGCTGGGTGCGCTCGATCACCAGCGCCTCGGCCGCACTGCCGGCGTCGCGCACGCTCAGCAGGTAACGCGGTCGGCCGAGCCCCCCCGCATTGACACGCGCGCTCAGCACCGCCAGCCATGCATCCGTCGCCTGCGCATCCGGCCAGCGTTGCGGGTCGGGCGGCGCTCCTTCCAGCATGGCTTCGAGTACGACTGCGTCGCACCGGTTGCTGAGACGCTCGATCTGGTCCAAGGCAGCCTGGTAATCCCGCAGCAAGCGCTCGAGCGCCTCGCCTCGAATGGGCGGCAGAGCCTCGCCCGGCATCAGCTCGGCGCCATCCACCGCGTTCGCAATCAGGTAGGCATTCAGGGCCGCATCGTCCTTGAGATACATCTCCTGCTTGCCTTGCTTGAGCTTGTACAGCGGCGGCAGACCGATGTAAACGTAGCCGCGCTCGATCAGTTCCGGCATCTGCCGATAGAAGAAGGTCAGCAGCAGGGTGCGGATGTGCGAACCGTCCACATCGGCATCGGTCATGATGATGATGCGGTGGTAGCGCAGCTTGTCGGGGTTGTATTCGTCCTTGCCGATACCGCACCCAAGCGCCGTGATCAGGGTGCCGACCTCAGCCGAGGCCAGCATCTTGTCGAAGCGGGCCTTCTCGACGTTGAGAATTTTGCCCTTCAACGGCAACACCGCCTGGGTCTTCCGATTGCGGCCCTGCTTGGCCGAGCCTCCGGCCGAGTCGCCCTCGACGATGAACAGCTCCGACAAGGCCGGGTCCTTTTCCTGGCAGTCGGCCAGCTTGCCCGGCAACCCGGCGATATCCAGCGCCCCCTTGCGCCGTGTCATCTCGCGCGCCTTGCGCGCGGCCTCGCGCGCGCGCGCGGCATCCACAACCTTGGAGGCGATGGCCTTGGATTCGGCGGGATTTTCCAGAAGGAATTCCTCGAGCTTCTGGTTCATCACCTGCTCGACGATGCCCTTGACTTCGCTCGAGACCAGCTTTTCCTTGGTTTGCGAGGAGAACTTGGGATCCGGCACCTTGACCGAGAGGACCGCGATCAGACCCTCGCGCATGTCGTCACCCGAGAGCTGCACCTTGGCATTCTTGGCCAGCCCGGACTGCTCGACGTAGGCAATCAGGGTACGCGTCAGCGCCGTGCGGAAGCCGGTCAGATGCGTACCGCCATCCTTCTGCGGAATATTGTTGGTGAAACAGAACATCGTTTCCTGATAGCCGTCGGTCCATTGCATCGCGACCTCGACGGTGACGCCCTCCTGCTCGGCGGCAAAACTGATCACGTTCGGATGCAGCGCGGTTTTCAGATGCGCGACATGCTCCACGAACGAGCGAATGCCGCCTTCGAACTGAAACACGTCGTGGCGATCGACGCGCTCATCACTCAGCTCGATGCGCACACCCGAATTGAGAAACGCCAGCTCGCGCAAGCGTTTGGCGAGGATGTCGTAGTGGAACTCGATGTGGGTGAAAACCGTTGGGCTTGGCACGAACCGCACGCACGTCCCGCGCAGGCTCGATGGGCCCACCGTCTTCAACGGATAGAGCGGCTCGCCAAGGTGGTATTCCTGCAGGTGCTCGTGACCATCGCGGTGGATCTGCAGCCACAAATGGTCGCTCAGAGCATTGACCACCGAGACGCCGACACCATGCAGGCCACCCGAAACCTTGTAGGAATTCGCATCGAACTTGCCGCCCGCATGCAGCACGGTCATCACCACCTCGGCGGTGGAACGGCCCTCTTCGGGATGGAGGTCCACGGGAATGCCGCGACCGTTGTCGGTGACGCTGACCGAGCCATCAGCATGCAGGACCACTTGCACGTGGTCGCAATAACCGGCCAGCGCCTCGTCGATCGCGTTATCCACGACCTCGAAGACCATGTGATGCAAGCCGGTGCCGTCATCGGTGTCGCCGATGTACATGCCCGGACGCTTGCGGACGGCTTCAAGTCCCTTCAGGACCTTGATACTGCTGGAATCGTAGGCTGTGCTCATGCGCTTCCAAGAAAGAGGGCGCGACCGCGGCCAGCGGCGCGAATCAAGCGTTCTAGTGTATCAGGCGCGCTATTGCGGCGCCGGCCCGTCAGAGCTTCCGGACCGTGCCGTGTTCCACGTGGAACCGGGTCGTGCTGCCGGCCAACACGGGCGCAATGGTCGTACCCGTGATCAGCACCTGCCCTGCCTGGTGTTGCAATCGGTCGACAACGGCCTCCAGATGGGCCGCGTCCAGCTCGGAGGCCAGATCGTCCATGCACAGCACGGCCGCATCGCGACTACGTCGATCGTGCAGTTCCGCTTGCGACAACAAGCAAGCCAACGCGGAGAGCTTGGCCTGTCCGCGCGACAGCAAGGCCCGCGATGGCGCTGCTGCATAGGTGAGCGACCAATCCGCCCGATGCGGGCCCGGCCGTGTATGCGCCAAAGCCCGATCACGCTGGCGTGACCCCTGCAACGCCGCCGCCAGAGACTCTCCGGCGGGCCAGCCGCGGCGATAGAGGAGGAGCGGCGTACCGAGTTCAGGAACCAGCACCGCACACAGGGCCTCCAGCAGGGGTGCGAGCGCTTCCAGATAACGTTGCCTCATCGCATCCAGCTGCTCGCCCCGCTGCGCCAACTCCTGCTCCCATGGTTCGAGGTCAACATCAACGGCCGCGCTGCGCAGCAAGGCATTGCGCTGGCGCAAAGCACGTCGATAGCGCCGCCAGAGGGGCTGGAATTCATGTTCCACGTGGAACACGCCCCAGTCGACGAAGCGCCGGCGCTCCTCGGCCGGGCCCGCGATCAGGGCATGACTGCCGGGTTCGAAGCAGATGACCGCACAATGCTCGATCATTGCGGCCAATGTCGCCACGGACTGGCCGTCCACACGCGCCTGCCAGCGATCGGCTTGGCGCGTCAAGCCCAGGGATTGCACCTGCCCCGTTGCATGGCGGATTTCGGCATGCACGGTCCAGTTTGTGGAGCCGCGACGCAGCAAGGCTTCCGCGGCACCGGCACGAAACGAGCGGCCGTGCGAAAGCAGGTGTGCGGCTTCCAGCAGCGAGGTCTTGCCCGCACCATTGTCGCCGACAAAGACATTGATGCCCGGCTGCAGCACCACGTCCAGATGCTGAAAACAGCGCAGCTCATCGACGACCAGGCGGGCAAACTGCATGGAGGCTCACAGGAAAGCGCCGGCACATGCCACCGGCCTGCGGCGGCGGGGCAACCCGAGCGGTGTCGCGGTCAGAGACGCAACGGCATGACCACGTGTCGCGCCTGCTCATCGGGAACACCCTGGATCAGGCAACTCGACTGGGCATCACGGAGGTTCAATCGCACTCGATCACTGCGCAACGCGCCCAGCGCGTCCAGCAAATAGCCGACGTTGAAACCAACCGCGAGCTCGCTGATCGCGGTATCGGCTTCGATTTCCTCGACGGCCTCCTCCTGCTCGGGATTGTGGGCCACGATACGCAGCTTGCCTGGATTGAGCTCAAGCTTCACACCGCGATACTTCTCGTTCGACAGGATGGCAGCCCGCTGCAGCGCGGCACGCAGCGCGTCGCGGTCCAACTCGGCGGTCTTGTCAGCTCCGATCGGCAGCACGGCCTCGTAGTCAGGAAATCGACCGTCGATCAGTTTGGACGTGAACACCACGTCGCCGCGCCGCACGCGCACGTGATTTCGCGCCACTTCCAGTTCCACGGTGACATCGCTCGGCTCCAGCAGGCCACCCAGTTCGTTCACCCCCTTGCGCGGAAGAATGATCTGCCTGCGCGCCGTGGCTCCGGCCGCCAGCTCCGTCTCCGCCATGGCGAGGCGATGCCCGTCGGTTGCCACGCAGCGAAGTCCGCTCTCGCGCAGATCAAACAGCATGCCATTGAGGTAAAAACGGACATCCTGATTGGCCATCGCAAAGGCGGTGCGATCCATCAAGGCCTTCAACACGGATTCCTGCAGCTGCACGCGCTCGACCACGTCGATGGCATCCAGGGTCGGAAACTCGCTGGCAGGCAAGGTAGCTAGCGTGTAACGGCTGCGGCCTGCGGTCAGCGAGGCACGATCTCCGCTGAGCTTGAGCTCAATCCGCACTCCGTCCGGCAGCGCTCGCACGATGTCGAACAGTTTGCGTGCCGGCAGCGTGATTTCACCCTCGGCGGGTTGCTGCACCTCCGCGGAAGCAACCATCTCGACTTCCAGATCGGTCGAGGTCAATGCCAGTCGATCACCCCGAACCTGAGCCAGAAGATTGGACAGGACCGGCAAGGTCTGACGCCGCTCGACCACGCCGACTACCTGCTGCAATGGTTTGAGCAAGGCTTCTCGCTGAGTGCTGAATCGCATGGCGCATCCTGTTCCAGTGCTTTGTTGATAAAGAAATTCTGGTAGCTGTTGCTGGTTCGGTGGATAAGCGCAGAAGGCCTATTTTATTTTTATATTCAATTGGTTGCGATGGAGACCTTGGGCCGGAAGCAGCGTTCTTGCCGGTGTGTATTCTGGGGATAACTTTGCCGTCCGAACACTCCGCCGAGTTACCCACAGGGTTCACCCCGTGAGTATACGGATCAGTTTGTCCCAATCCTGCCGCATTCGCGCGTCGTTGTCGCAGAGGCTGCGGATGGTCTTGCACGCGTGCATCACCGTCGTGTGGTCGCGACCGCCGAAGGCCTCGCCGATTTCCGGCAGGCTGTGCTCGGTCAGATCCTTGGCCAATGTCATTGCCAGCTGCCGGGGGCGCGCCAGGGAGCGCACGCGACGCTTCGACAGCAGATCCGACAACCGCACCTGGTAGTAGTCGGCGACGGTTTTCTGGATGTTCGGTACCGTCACCGCCAGCTGATGCACGGAAAGCAGGTCGCGCAGGGTCTCTTGGGCGAACTCGAGCGTGATCGGGCGCGCAAAGAAGTTGGCCCTCGCCGACAGCGTGTTCAGTGCGCCTTCGAGGTCGCGCACGTTCGAGCGAATGCGACGCGCCAGCAGCAAGGCGACGTCTTCCGGCAACGCCATGCCTTTGCCATGCGCCTTGGCCAGCAGGATCGCGGCACGGGTTTCGAAGTCCGGCGGCTCGATGGCCACCGACAATCCCCAGCCCAGACGCGATTTCAGTCGCGGCTCCAGGTTCTCGACTTCCTTCGGGTAACGGTCACAGGTGAGGATGATCTGCTGCTTGCCGTCGAACAGCGTGTTGAAGGTGTGGAAGAACTCTTCCTGAGTGGTGTTCTTGCCGGCAAAGAACTGGATGTCGTCGATCAGCAGCGCGTCGACCGAACGGAAGCGGCGCTTGAAATCGTCCATGTTCTTGGTACGCAACGCTTCGATCATCGAGCCGACGAACTGTTCCGAACGCAGGTACAGCACCTTGGTGCCGGGTTTGTGGTTGCGGATCATGTTGCCGGCCGCGTGCATCAGGTGCGTTTTGCCGAGGCCGGTGCCGCCGTACAGCAACAACGGGTTGTAGGCGTGGCCCGGATTCTGCGCGACCTGCATCGCCGCGGCCTTGCCAAGCTGGTTGGACTTGCCCTCGACGAAGGTGTCGAACGTGTAGCTGGGATCAAGGTTGTGTTCGAACTCGGGCGTCATCGGCGCCGCCGCCGCCGTCGCGCTGGCGCGCAGCAGTCGCGGCCGTGCGCTGCCGACCTCCAGGTGCACGGGTACCGGGTGACCGATCAGATGCTCCAGCACGACGCCGATCCGCGACAGATAGTGCAGCCGAACCGTGTCCACGGTGTAGGCGTTGGGTGCAAACAGACGCAATCCTTCGCCGTCCTCGAGCGCTTGCAGCGGCATCAACCAGGTATGCAGGTCTTCTGCGCTGAGCTCGCCATCCAGGCGTTCGAGGCAGCGCTGCCAGAGTGTGCTCATGGCTCGCAGGGTCCGTGGGGCAGTAGAGGCGCGATGCGCCGGCAGGACGAACGAGTGTAGCAGCCTCGTCACGCGCCTCCGCCGCAGCTCATGGTTGACAGTGCGGCGGTCGCGACCCGACAATCCCAAGTCTTTTTCGAGGCAAGACGCCATGAAGCGCACCTTTCAACCCAGCAACCTCAAGCGCGCACGCACGCACGGCTTTCGCGCGCGCATGAAGACGGCCGACGGCCGCAAGATCATCGCGGCGCGGCGTGCCAAGGGCCGCAAGCGCCTGATTCCGTAAATCCGACGATGGGCGACGTCGGCCTGCCGCGGGCGACGCGGCTTCGCCGCGCCGCCGACTTTCTGGCCATGCGCGATGCGCCGGGCCGTCTCGCCGGCCGCTACGTGCTGATTCGATACGCGACGGCTGCCGGTGCCAGTGCACGCATGGGAATGGCTGTTTCACGCCGCGTCTCCAAACGCGCGGTCGTACGCAATCGCATCAAGCGGCAGATGCGTGAATCGTTCCGCCGCATGCGCGCAAAACTGCCGCCGCTGGATCTGTTGCTGATCGCTCGCAGCGAAGCTGCCACCGTGGACAATGCGATCCTGCGCGCCGAACTGGATCGCTTGTGGCCGCGTTTGCAGTCATTGAAGCCGTTGCCACCCACCGGCACAATCAGCGACTGACCGGCAGCCGGCGTCTCGCATCCTCACCCTGCCCCCGGCGCCCATTCGGATCCTCCACGCAATGAATCAAACGCGCACGTTCCTCGTCTTTGCGCTGCTGTTTGTGGCCTATCTGCTGTGGACGACGTGGCAGACAGACTATGCGACCGCGCCGGTTCCCGTTGCGACGACGGCAACGACGCAGCCTGCGTCCGGGAAGGTCACGCCATCCGCGACGGCGGCTCTGACGGCACCTCGCGCGCCGGAGATTCCGACCGTTGCAACGCGAGCGCAGACGCACGGCGAGCAGATACACGTGCGCACCGACCTGCTCGACCTCGGCATCGATACTCGCGGCGGCACGCTGGATCGCGCCGAGCTGCTCGACTACGCCGTCGAACCCGGTCAGCCGGCGCGGGTCGATTTGCTGCACGCGGGCGCGGCCGATTACTTTGTCGCGCAAAGCGGATTGGTCAGCGCCAATGGCAAGGCGCCAGACCACACCGCGGTGTTCCATGCCGCGCAAACCGACTACGCCCTGGCGCCCGGACAGAACACGCTGCATGTCGATCTGACCTGGACCGATGCCGCCAGCGGCGTCAGCGTGCTCAAGCGTTACACCTTCACCCGCGGCAGCTACGTGGTGGCCCTGACCGAGCAGGTGAGCAACCGCGGCAGCACGTCCTGGACCGGCAACGCCTATGAGCAGCTGACCCGCGTGGCACCGCCCGCGCCCAGCAGCCATCTGTTCGGCCTGTCCGATCCCGCTTCGCACAGTTACAACGGACCGGCCTGGTACGGTCCCGCCGACAAGTTCCAGAAGCTGCCCTACGAGAAGATCGCCAGCGAACCGCTCAACAAGCCCGTCAGCGGCGGCTGGGTGGCGATGGTGCAGCATTACTTTCTCGCCGCATGGATTCCCGGCAGTGCCGGCGCCCAGACTTTCCAGAGTGCCGCGGTGAACGCCGACGGCAGCGTGCGCTACGTGATGCGCACGCTGGGACCGGCATTCACCGTCGCCCCGGGCCAGACGACAAGCAGCACGGCGAACCTGTTCGTCGGCCCCAAGCTGCAGAGTCTGCTGCAGCAGGTCGCGCCCGGACTCGAACTGACCGTGGACTACGGCATGTTCACCGTGCTCGCGCAGCCGCTGCACTGGGTGCTGGTCGAGCTGCACCGGCTGACCCACAACTGGGGGCTGGCGATCATCCTGCTGGTGCTGCTGATCAAGGCGGTGTTTTTCAAGCTCAGCGAAAAGCAGTACACCTCGGCGGCGAAGATGCGCAAGCTGGCGCCGCGCATCCAGGCGCTGAAAGAGCGCTACGGCGACGACAAGGTCAAGATGCAGCAGGCCATGATGGAGCTGTATCAGAAGGAGAAGGCCAATCCGCTCGCCGGCTGCTGGCCAATGCTGGTGCAGATTCCGGTGTTCTTCGCTCTGTACTGGGTGCTGCTGGAGAGTGTCGAGCTGCGCCAGGCGCCGTTCTTCGGCTGGCTGCAGAACCTGTCGGCGCCGGACCCCTACTTCGTGCTGCCGGTCCTCAACGCGGCGGTGATGCTGGCGCAGCAGTTCCTGACGCCGATGGTGGGCATGGATCCGACCCAGGCCAAGATCATGAAGGCGATGCCGCTGTTATTCGCCTTCATGTTCGCGTTCTTCCCCTCCGGGCTGGTGCTGTACTGGGTGACCAACGGGCTCACTGGCCTGCTGCAGCAGTGGTTCATCATGCGTCGCTACAACGCCCGGGACGCCAAGGCCGCGGCCTGAGCAACGCGGTGCGCCCATGCGCGCAGATCCCGACAGCATCGCCGCCATCGCCACGCCCGCCGGAGCGGGCGGCATCGGCGTGCTGCGGGTGTCGGGACCCGCGGTGCCGGCGATCGCGAGCTCCCTGCTCGGCTTCATGCCGCAGCCGCGGCGCGCGCACTACGCGGCATTCCTGGATGGGGATAGCGCGCCGATCGAGCGCGGTCTCGCGCTGTATTTCGCGGCACCGGCGTCCTACACCGGCGAGGACGTGCTCGAGTTGCACGCGCACGGCAGCCCGGTCGTGCTGGATCTGCTGTTGCACCGCGTGCTCGAGCTCGGCGCCCGGCGCGCCCGTCCTGGCGAATTCACCGAGCGCGCCTTTCTCAACGGCAAGCTCGACCTGGCCCAGGCCGAGGCAGTCGCCGACCTGATCGCGGCACGCAGTGAATCCGCTGCACGCGCCGCGCAGCGCGCGCTGGCCGGCGCGTTCTCGCGGCGCGTGCACAGCCTTGTCGTTGCGCTGACCGCGTTGCGAGTGCAGGTCGAGGCGGCGATCGACTTTGCCGATGAAGAGCTCGAACTGCTCGCTGATCCCGCGCTTGCCGCAGGGCTCGCGAGGGTGCGCGCCGCGGTTGCGGCGCTGATCGCCGATGCCCGCCGCGGCGTGCGCCTTGCGCGCGGTGCGCGCGCGGTGCTGATCGGCCGGCCCAACACCGGCAAGTCCAGCCTGCTCAACGCGCTCGCCGGCGAGGATCGCGCGATCGTCACCGCGATGCCGGGCACCACCCGCGACACCCTGCACGCCGAACTGCTGATCGATGGCGTCGGCATCGAACTGATCGATACCGCAGGCTTGCGCGACAGCGGCGATGCGATCGAGCAGGAAGGCGTGCGCCGCGCCCGTGCCGCGCTCGCCCGCTGTGACTTGGCGGTGCTGGTCAGCGAGATGGCGCACGTCGAAGCCGATCTCACCCTGCTCGATGGCCTGCCCGACGGGGCCGCTGCACTGGTGGTCGTCAACAAGTGCGATCTCCAGGCCGATCCCGCGGCACGCGTCGAAACCCGCGCCGGCCGCGCCTGGCTGCATCTGTCCGCGCGTACCGGTGCCGGTCTTGATGACCTGCGCGCGGAATTGGCGCGTCATTCCGGCGGCTGCAGTGAAGCAGATGCCTTCACCGCGCGTCAGCGCCACGTCGAGGCGCTGCAGCAAGCCGATGCCGCGCTCGCGGCCGCCGCCGCCGCGCTCGCCGTGCAACGCGCGCCGGAACTGGTCGCCGAGGATCTGCGCCAGGCCGCACAGGCGCTGGGCACGATCACCGGCGCGGTCAGTGCCGACGACCTGCTCGGCGCGATCTTTGCCGGCTTCTGCATCGGCAAGTGATACCGGCGCGCGCGGCGGATGCCGCTGCTGTGTCCGCGACAACAGGGCGGATCGGTTGCGGTCGTGGCGGATGGCGACGGCGAAGACCCCCGGCCCGGTGGACGCGGATGCCGCGATTGAATTTACCGCCGGGTGCTGCAATGTGCATGCAGGCCCCACGCTGTGGAGTGTCATCATGCTCGAGCTCTACTACTGGCCGACGCCCAACGGTCACAAGATCACGCTGTTTCTCGAGGAGGCCGGCCTCGATTGCGTGATCCGGCCGGTCAACATCGGCAAGGGCGAGCAGTTCGATCCGGGATTCCTCAGGATCGCGCCCAACAACCGCATGCCGGCGATCCTCGACACGGCACCCGCGGGCGGCGGCGCGCCGGTGAGCGTGTTCGAGTCCGGCGCGATCCTGCTCTATCTCGCCGAAAAGACGGGCAGGTTCCTGCCCGACGATCTGCGCGGGCGCGTCGAGACCCTGCAATGGCTGTTCTGGCAGATGGCCGGCCTGGGGCCGATGCTGGGCCAGAACCATCATTTCAGCGGCTACGCGCCGGAGAAGATTCCCTACGCGATCGAGCGCTACGTCAACGAGACGCGGCGCCTGTACGGCGTGCTCGACCGGCGTCTCGCCGATCGCGCCTTCGTCGCCGGCAACGCGTACACCATCGCCGACATGGCCTGCTATCCGTGGATCGTGTCGCACGAACGCCAAAGCATGCGGCTGGAGGATTTCCCGCACCTCAAGCGCTGGTACGAGATCATCGCCGCGCGTCCGGCGACGCAGCGCGCCTATGCCCGCGGCGAACCCTATCGCACGCAGCACGACACCGGCAGCGCCGAGGCGCGGCGCATCCTGTTCGGCCAGGGGCGCCCGGGCTAGCGGCCTGGTCGCACGGCGCTGCGCGGCGGCGGCGGACGCACCGCGTGAATCCTACGACTTCGTAGCATTTCCGCCGGCAAGTTGCGAGATGCTGCCGGAACTTGCGGTGCCTCTCGCCGGTCTGCTCAGGGTTGCCTTGTGACCCTGAGCGCGGTGATCGCATGCACCAGGACGCCGCGCGAAGCAGCGGCCCGGCGGTCATCGCCCGCAGGGCCCGGCAGGGCGCCGCTGCGCGGCCGGACCGCGCCGATCCTTGCCGAAGGAGTGGTCATGAAGGTGTCCGTCAAGTTCTGCACCGCGCTGCTGGCGTGGGCGTTCCCTGTCCTGGCGCTGGCCGCGGCAGCCCCGGCGTCAGGTCCGATCCAGGCGTTGATACGCTACCCGACGATCCACGGCAGCACGGTGGTGTTCGAGGCCGGGGGCGCCTTGTGGAAGGTGGGCACACAGGGTGGCGAGGCCACGCGCCTGACTTCCGACTCCGGGTATGACTCGCATCCGGTGTTTTCGCCCGACGGCGAATGGATCGCCTTCACCGGCTGGTATCGCGGCAACACCGACGTCTACGTGATCGCCGCTGCGGGTGGCCCGGTCAGGCAACTGACCTGGCGTTCGGTCAACGCGGCGATGGGCGGGAAGATCCTCACCGCGCCGGACAACGTGGTGCTGGGCTGGACACCGGACAGCAAGGACGTGGTGTTCCTCTCGCGGCGCGACAGTTTCAATCCGCAGATCGAGCGCGCCTTCGAGGTACCGGTCACCGGCGGCTTGCCGGTGGCACTGCCGATGCCATGGACCGGGCCGCTCGCGTTCAACGCCAGCGGCAGCGCCGTCGTCTACAACAAGCTGGCGCACATGCTGCGGCCGTTTCATCGCAAGGACTATTACGGTGGCCAGGCCGACAACCTTTTCAGCTACGACCTCGCCAGCGGGGCCAGCACCCAGCTGACGCACTGGAAGGGCGAGGACACCTATCCGATGTGGGATGGCGACACGCTCTTCTTTGCCTCCGATCGCGGCAAGAACGGCGTGCTCAACCTCTGGCAGCGCAACCTCAAGACCGGCGCCACGGTGCAGCTGACCGACTTCCCGAGCTATGACGTGGATTGGCCGAGCCTTGGCAACAGCGGCATCGCACTCTCGGATGGCGGACGTCTCTACGTCTATTCATTCGCTACCGGGAAACTCGCGCAGGTGCCGGTGACGGTTCCGCTGGACGGTGCGCGCACCCTCCCGTACGAATACGCCGCGGGCAAGATGATCCATGGCGCCGACGTTGCGCCGGACGGCAAGCTGGCGGTGTTCAGCGCGCGCGGCGCCCTGTTCACGGTACCGGCCGGATACGGACACACCACCGAGATCAGCCAGACCGCGGCCAGCAACGACAAGGATCCGTCGTGGTCTCCGGATGGCCGGTGGATTGCCTACATCCGCGATACCGGCATCGACAGCCAGGTGATGCTGCGACCGGCCGACGGCCAGGGCCCGGTCCGGGCGCTGACCGCGCAGGGCCGCCTGAGCTACGCCGGGCCGCTGCTGTGGAGCCCGGACAGCGACTGGCTGACCTGCACCGACTCGCGTCAGCGCCTGTGGCTGATCGATGTGAAGACCGGGGCGCGCAAGGAGGTGACGTCGGATCCGCAAAAGATCATCGGTGCGTTCCAGGACGTGGCGTTCTCGCCCGACAGCCGCTGGCTGGCGTTTTCCAAGCATCTGCCCAACCACCTGCACGGACTGTTCATCTACGGCCTGGGTGATGGCCAGCTGCACGCGGTCAGCCGCGGCGATTTCAACGACATCGATCCGGCATTTTCGCAGGACGGCAAGTATCTGTACTTCGTCTCGGCGCGGCTGGTGAACCCGGTGCTGTCGAGCTACAACTTCGGTGCCTCGGGCGTGGTGCCGGACGGGCTCTACGTGACCACGCTCGCAGCGGCGACGCCCTCGCCGCTTGCCCCGCGCACCCGGGAACCCTCCGCGCCCAAGCCCAAGGCGGCCGCCAAGGCCAAGGCCAAGGGCAAGCCGCATCCGCCCGCGGTGAAGATCGATTTCGATGGCCTGATCGAACGCGCGGTGCAGGTCCCGGTGCCGGCATCCAACATCGCGCAGGTGGCCGAGGCCAAGGGCGTCGTCTACTACGTGACCGTGCCGGTGCCGGTGCTGGGTGGCGCGATTCCGGGCGAGATGCCGGAGCTGCGCGCCTATGACCTCGCCAAGCGCAAGGTGCTGACCCTGGTGCCGGGCATCGGCGGCGGTTTCGCGCTGTCGGCCGATGGTTCGACCCTGCTCTACCGGGCCAAGTCGCAGTGGATGCTGCGGCCGGCGATCTTCGCGCCCAAGGCCAAGGCCAAGCCGCTGGACACCGCGCGCATGCAGATGCAGATCGATCCGCGCCGGGAGTGGGCCGAGATCTTCAACGAGTCGTGGCGCAACGTACGCGACTATTTCGTCAACCCCGAGCTGATCAAGACGCGATGGGCGGCGCTGGGTGATCGCTACCGCGCGCTGCTGCCGCTGGCGCAGAGCCGCGCGGACGTCAACTGGATCATTGCCAACATGATCGGCTCGCTGGGTGAAAGCCACATGTATGTGTTCGGCGGCGACATGGGTTGGCGCACGCCGCCGCAGCCCACCGCCGGGCTGGGCGCCGAATTCGCGCTCAACGCCGGCGCGGGGCGCTATTACCTCAAGCGCATCTTCCATGGCGACAACACCGTGCCGGGCTACACGGCGCCGCTGGCGCAGCCGGGACTGAAGGTTCAGCCGGGCGATTACGTCCTCGCCATCAACGGCCATGAGCTCAAGGCGCCCACCAATCCCTACCAGCTGCTGCAGGGCACGCTGGGCCAGACCATCGCCCTGCAGCTGGCGGCATCGCCCGGCGGCAAGCCGTGGACGATCCTGGTCCGGCCGGTAGTCAACAGCGGCAAGCTGCATCTGCTGCACTGGATCAACGACAATCGCCGCGAAGTGAGCAAGCTGTCGGGCGGCACCATCGGCTACGTGTATCTGGACGACATGGAGGCGACCGGTCTGCACGAGTTCGTGCGCCAGTACTACAGCCAGCTGACCAAGCCGGGCCTGATCATCGACGACCGCTGGAATCTCGGCGGTTTCATCGACACCATCCTGTTCAACCAGCTCAACCAGCGGATGGTCGGGGCCTGGACCAATCGGCATGGCGCCTACAACCAGAGCCCCGCGGACGCCTACATCGGCCATCTGGCGGCACTGATCAATGGCGGCTCGGCCTCGGACGGCGACATCTTCGCCTACCGCTTCCAGCAGTATCACCTCGGACCGACCATCGGCTCGCGCACCTGGGGCGGCGTGCGCGGCTACCAGGCGCCGTTCCGGCTGCTCGATGGCGGCGCGCAGGTGGTGTCCGAGATCGCCATGTACGGCACCGACTCGAAGTGGGTGGTGGAGAACATCGGCGTGGTGCCATCGATCGAGCAGCACGTCGATCCCGGCTTGCTGGCGCGTACGGGTCGCGACACCCAGATCGAGAGAGCCGTGGCCGTGCTGAAGCAGGAGATCCAGCAGCGGCCAACGCCGGTACCGCCACCGCCGCCTTGGCTGCCGGCATTTCCGACCCAGCCGGCCTATCCGCCCTGTCCGGTGACGAGCGGCAGCTGCCAGTGAGCGTGCCGGCGCCGCCGCGGGCGGCGCCGGGTGGTGCCGGGTGGTGCGCACTCCGTCGGGTCGGGCCGTCCTGCTAGTGTCGGGACCGGCCCGCGCCAGCGCAGAGACCGTCCGGCATGCATGATCGTCAAGAGATCGAATTCGCGGGGCCGGACGCGCCCTTGCGCGAGGACGTGCGGCGACTGGGCACGCTGGTGGGTGCCGTACTGAGCGAGCAGCTGGGCGCCGGCTTTCTGGCAGAAGTCGAGGTGATCCGGCGCAGCGCCATCGCGCGGCGCCAGACCGCGACGACACCCGACGCGCTGGCCGGTGCGCTGCGCGAGCGCAGCGCGGAGCGAGCCGAGCAGCTGATCCGCGCCTTCTCGACCTATTTCCAGGTCGTCAACATCGCCGAGCGCGTGCATCGCATCCGCCGCCACCGCGATTACCAGCGCGCGGGAGCCGCGCCGCAGCCGGAAAGCCTGCGCGACGTGCTGGGCAAGCTGAAGTCCGACGGCGTGGATCGCGACACCCTGATCGGCTGGCTGCAGCGGCTCGACATCGAGCCCGTGTTCACCGCGCATCCCACCGAGGCCGTGCGCCGATCGCTGCTGGAGAAGGAATACACCATCGTTCGCTGCCTGGTCGCGGACCTGGATGGACAGCGCACGCCGCAGGAGCGCCGCACCGACGAGGCGCAGTTGCGCACCGCGATCACGACCGGCTGGCAGACCAGCGAGGCGTCATCGATCCGCCCGTCGGTGCAGGATGAAATGGAGCACGTGGGCTACTACCTCGCCGATCCCCTGTATCGCGTGGTGCCGGTGTTCTACGAGGCATTCGAGGAAGCGCTGGCCGAAGTCTACGGCGCCGGCGTCGAGATGCCCCGCGTACTGCGCTTCGCGACCTGGGTCGGAGGGGACATGGACGGCAATCCCGGCGTCGCCGCCGACACCATCGCCGCCACGCTGCGCGCGCAACGCCGACTGATCCTCGAACGCTATGCGGCGGAAACCGCGCGGCTCGCGCGGCTGCTCAGCCAGACCGCGGAGCGGGTGCGCACGAGCACGGCGCTGCAACGCCGCCTGGCCGACTACCGCGCCCTGCTGCCCGACGCGGCGGCGCTGATCCGTCCACGCCATGCCGATATGCCTTATCGCTGCCTGCTGTCGCTGATGCACGCCCGGCTGCAAGCGACCCGCGAGGGCATGGCGCAGGGCTATCCGGATGCCGATGCTTTCGCCGCAGATCTCGCACTGGTCGCCGCCAGCCTGCACGAACATGGCGGCGAGCACGCGGGCGGATTCGCGGTGCGCCGCCTGCAGCGCCGTCTGCGCACCTTCGGGTTTCATCTGGCACGTCTCGACGTGCGCCAGGAAGCGGCCGTTCACCGCGCGGCGCTGGCGGCGGCTTTCGGCGAACCCGCGTTGACGGACGCCGATGCCGGCGGGCTCGCGCAGCGCCTGCAACCGTTTGCTGCCGGCAGCAAGATGCTTCCGTGCAGCGCCGCCGAGCCTGCGGCGCGCCTGCGCGCGGTCTTCTCGACCCTCGCCGACAGCCTGAGGCGCTACGGTGGCGATGCGATCGGACCCTATATCGTCAGCATGGCCGAGAGCGCGGCCGACGTGCTGGCCGTGCTGGCGCTGGCGCGGGCGGGCGGCTTCACGGATGCACAGGGCCGCGTGCCGCTGGATGTGGCGCCGTTGTTCGAGACCATCGACGACCTGCGGTCGGCGCCCGCCGCGCTGCGCGCGCTGCTGGCCGATCCGGTCTATCGCGCGCATCTCGATGCGCGCGACCGGCGCCAGCTGGTGATGCTGGGTTATTCGGACTCGGGCAAGGACGGCGGCATCGTCGCCTCGCGCTGGGCGCTGCAGCGCGCCCAGGTCGAACTGACGGAGGTCGCCGCCGCGGCCGGCGCGCGCCTGGTCTTCTTCCACGGCCGCGGCGGATCGATCAGCCGCGGCGGCAGCCGCGTCAGCACGGCGCTGATGGCCGCGCCGCACGGCACCGTGGTCGGCACCCTGCGTGTCACCGAGCAGGGCGAGGTGATCCACCGCAAGTACGGCATCCGCGCGCTGGCGCTGCGAACCCTGGAACAGTCCGCGGGCGCGGTCTTGCGCGCATCGCTGCGTGCGCCGCCGCCGGAACCGCGCGAGGCGCGGTGGTCCGCGGTGATGGAGCGGGCGGCCGCGGACGGGTACGCAACCTACCGGGCGCTGGTCGACGCGGAGGCCTTCGGCGACTACTTCCGGTCGGCCACGCCGATCGACGTCATCGAGCGCATGACCCTCGGCTCGCGCCCGCCGCGCCGCGGCCGGATGCGCGGCGTGGAGAGCCTGCGCTCCATCCCCTGGGTGTTCGCGTGGACGCAATGCCGCGCCGGTCTCACCGGCTGGTACGGCGCCGGAACCGCGCTGGAGCGCGCGGTCGCCGAATCGGGCGAGGAGGCGTTGCGGGAGATGGCGCGCGGCTGGCCCTTCTGCCGCGGCCTGCTCGATGACATCGACATGCTGCTGGCCAAATGCGACCTCGCCATCGCCGAGCGCTTTTCGCGGCTGGCCGGCGCCGAACTGCACGCGCGCTTCTTTCCGCAGGTGCAGGCCGAGTTCGAGCGCTGTCGCCGCTGGGTGCTGCGCCTGCGCGGCCAGCGCGAATTGCTGGAAGACGACCCGCGCCTTGCGCTCTCGATCCGATTGCGCAATCCCTATGTCGATCCGATGAGCCTGCTGCAGGTCGATCTGCTGCGGCGCTGGCGCGAGTCCGGTCGTCCGGCGGACGCGCTGTTCCGCGCGCTGGTGGCGAGCGTCAACGGCGTGGCGCAGGGGCTGCAGAACACCGGCTGAGGCCGCGGCGGCGGGTGCGGCGCGGTCGCGACGCGACGACCTGCTTGGCGCGCCCCGGGTGCCCGTGCTCTGATCGCGGCTTTCCGCACCGTGGAAACCGCGCCATGCGCGCCTGGATCTTCATCCTGCTCTGCCTGATCACCGCACCTGCCATGGCCGACAAGCTCACCATCAATCGCCTGTTCGACGATCCCGCGCTCAGCGGGCCGACGCCGATCCGCGTGCAGATCGCACCGGACGGTTCGCGCGTCACCTTCCTGCGCGGCAGCGCCGAGGATCAGTACCGGCTGGATCTGTGGGAGTACAACCTGAAGGATCACGGCACGCGCCTGCTGGTCGCGGCCAAGACGCTGGAGCCACACGGCGAGCAGCTGTCGGACGCCGAAAAGGCCCGCCGCGAACGCGAGCGCACGGCGATCTATTCCGGCATCGTCAACTACCACTGGGCAGCGGACGGCACACAGCTGCTGTTCCCGCTCAACGGCAAACTGTATCTGTACACGCTGGCGACGCGCAGCGTGCGCATGCTGCCGATCGGCGAGGGTTTCGCGCTCGATCCGAAAATCTCGCCCCGCGGCCGCTACGTGTCGTTTGTGCGCGACCAGAACCTGTGGGTGTACGACCTCAGGGACGACCAGCTCCGCGAGCTGACCCGCGACGGCGGCGGCAGCGTGCACAACGGCGAGGCCGAGTTCGTGGCGCAGGAGGAAATGGACCGCAGCACCGGCTACTGGTGGGCGCCGGACGATTCCGCGATCGCCTTCGAGCACTACGACGAGGCCGCCGTGCCGGTGACCGAGCGCATGGAGCTGTATGCCGACCGCACCGCGGTGGTGAAGCAGCGCTATCCCTTCGCCGGCGATCCCAACGTGCGCTGGCGGCTGGGCCTGATCGCGCCGCAGGGCGGCGCGCCGCGCTGGATCGCCGCGCCCGCGGGCGCCGAGTACCTGGTGCGCGTCAACTGGCTGCCGGACGCCCGGGCGGTGTCCTACCAGTGGATGACGCGCGACCAGAAACACCTCGCACTGGTACGCGTCGATGCCGCGACGCTGGACGCGCGCACGCTGCTGACCGAGTCCTCGACGACCTGGATCAACCTCAACAACGATCTGCGCTTTCTCAAGGACCAGCCCGAATTCGTCTGGGGCTCCGAGCGCAGCGGCTTCCATCACCTGTATCTGTACGATCTCGACGGCCGGCTGTTGCATCCGATCAGCACCGGCGCCTGGAACCTCGACGGCCTGCTCGCGGTGGACGAGAAGAAGGGCCTGGCCTACGTCAGCTCCAACCGCGACTTCGTGCCCGATCGCCAGATCTATGCGCTGAGGCTCGACGGCAGCAGCGCCGATGCGCCGATCCGCATCAGCCGTCGCGACGGCACCCATGGCGCCGAGTTCTCGCCCGACGGCGCGTTCTACGTCGACACCTACTCCAGCCCCGAGCAGCCGCCACAGGTCAGCGTGCACGCCGCCGACGGCGCGCGCCTGGCGTGGATCGAGCAGAACCAGCTCGCGCCCGGCCATCCCTACTGGCCCTATCTCAAGGACCACATTCAACCCGAGTTCGGCACGCTGACCGCGGCCGACGGGCAGACGCTGTACTACCGACTCTACAAGCCGCTCGACTTCGATCCGGCCAAACGCTACCCGGTGTTCGACACCTACTACGGCGGCCCCACCGCGCAGCAGGTCGTGCGCGCCTGGCCGCCGCTGTTCGCCGAGTACATGGCGCAGCACGGCTTTGTCGTGTTCACGCTGGACAACCGCGGCATGGCGCGGCGCGGTCGGCGGTTCTCCGACGTGATTTATCACCACTTCGGCGACGCCGAGGTGGCTGATCAGAAGGTCGGCATCAACTGGCTGCAGCAGCAGCCCTGGGTGGATCCCAAGCGCATCGGCGTGTTCGGCTGGAGCTACGGCGGCTACCTGACGGTGATGCTGCTGGCCAAGGATTCCGTCCAGCTCGCCGGCGGCGTGGCGGTCGCGCCGGTCACCAACTGGAAGCTCTACGACACCTTCTACACCGAGCGCTACCTGGGCCGGCCGCAGGACGATCCCCGAGGCTACGCCGACAGCGCGGTGTTTCCGTATCTCAAGGGTCTGACCGCGCCGCTGTACCTGGTGCACGGCATGGCCGACGACAACGTGCTGTTCCTCAACTCCACCGAACTGATGGGCGCGCTGCAGACCCAGGGCACGCAGTTTCGCCTGATGACCTATCCCGGCGCCAAGCACGGTCTCAGCACCCCGGCGATGCAGAAGCACGTCTACCGCCTGATTGCGGATTTCTTCGAGAGAACGATTGCAGGGCGCGACTGCAGGAAGCGCTGAAAAACCCGGTCACGGCGCCAGGCTCCGCGGGTGGCGGGACGGCGCACGCCGCGCACCGCGATAGGCCATGACCCGAGGCGCTGGCAGAATGGGCCTTCAGCCTTGTTCGCTGTTCAACCGGAGGGGGGAATCAATGAAGCAGTCGATGACCGGGAAGCGGGTGTTGTCCGGAGCGCTGATGGCCGCTCTCGCGGGATGCGCCATGACGCCGCCGGTGCCCACGCAGAGCATCAACGCCAACCGCACGGGCTATCTCGAGAGCCACTTCGCACCCGCCGATCTGCCCGCCGCCGTCCTGCAGGCGATCCGCGGCGCCGACGGCACGCTGCCGTTCAAGCGCATCCGAATCGAGCTGGTTGGCACCAGCAAGGATTCGACGGGCAAGATCGTGGGCACGTACACGCATGACCGGCTGCTGATCAATGAAGGCGATGGGCTGATCAGCGAGTTGACGCGCATTTCATCCAACGGGATCGAGGTGCTCGACGAGTACTCGATCGGCTATCGCGACATGTTCGGATTGCGCAGTCAGGCCGTCGCCATGAGCAGTCTTGATGCGGGCTACATCGTGAGCGCGGTCAAGCTGGATGATTTCACGGCGTTCACGGGCCAGGACTCGGTGCACTACGCGGGCGTGTTCACATCGACCCAGCCGTACGCGATCGCTTCCAAGGGATCGATGGCCTGCAAGCGTGGCGCATCCATCGCGGCTTCGGAACTCAATCCGGCGATCCCCGGGACCGCCGTTGCCTACACCTGTGAAAAGATCAATGCCAACGGCGTCGAGACGACCAAATTCCAGGACTATTACCTGCAGGCCGTCGGCATCTTCATCACCGTCGCCAGCCAGACGGCGAGCAACAGTTACAGCTTCAAGTTCACCTCGTTCAAGATGTCCTGAGTCTTGCGCGGGGCGGCATCCGGCCGGCCCCCTCCGCGAGGCGAGCCATGGCAGTCCGGGCGCGATGGCGCGCGCACCGCGAGCGCCCGGCTCCGACCGGCGGCAGGGGCCGGCGGACGGGGCGCTCGTACTGCTTGACGATGATGCAGTCGCCCGATGTGCCGGTGCGGCGCGTCAGAACCGCCCGGCGCGGAAGTCCTCGACCGCCTGCACGATCTCCTCGCGGGTGTTCATCACGAAGGGGCCGTACTTGGCCACCGGCTCGCGGAGCGGCTGGCCGGCAACCAGGATCAGCCGCGCCGCCGCGTCGCTCGCCGCCAACCGCACGCCATCGCCCGGTCCGAGCACGCCCAGTTCGTTCAAGTCCAGCGCGCTGTCGCCGACGGTCGCGCTGGCGCCCTCGAACACGTAGACGAAGCCGCTGTGGCCCACGGGCAGCGGCACGTCGAGCACGGCGCCGGCAGCGAGCGCGATGTCGAGAAACAGCGGCCGGGTGGCGATGCCGCTGACCGGGCCGTGCGCGCCGGCCAGCTCGCCGGCGATCACGCGCACGCGCGCGCCGGGCGCGGGTGCGATCTCGGGGATCTGCTCCGGCGCGATGTCCTGGTAGCGCGGCGCGCGCATCTTGTCGCGCGCGGGCAGGTTGACCCAGAGCTGGAAGCCGCGCATCGCGCCGTCCTCCTGCTCGGGCATCTCGGAGTGGATCAGGCCCGCGCCCGCGGTCATCCACTGCGCGCCGCCCGGCACCAGCAGGCCGCTGTTGCCGTGGTTGTCGCGGTGGCGCATGCGCCCGGCCAGCATGTAGGTCACGGTTTCGAAGCCGCGGTGCGGATGATCGGGGAAGCCGCCGATGTAGTCGGCACCCTGCTCCGAGCCGAAGGCATCCAGCAGCAGGAACGGATCCAGCATCTCCAGCGCCGGCTGGCCGATCACGCGGGTCAGCTTGACGCCGTCGCCGTCGCTGGTGGGCAGGCCGCGGACGCGGCGGGTGATGGTGCGGGCGGTGCTCATGATCGTGCTCCGTGGCGGAATGCGTACAGGATGGGGTTGCCGGAACGGCTTGCCGAGGGCCGGTCCGGGCATGCTGTGTTGCCGCACGGGAAACCGGGCAGCGTTCGCTGTCGCGCCGGCGCCGGGTGCACCGGGTCTCAGTGCACGCAGCCCAGCCGCAGCAGGCCGAACAAGGCCAGCCCCAGCGCGATGCGGTACCACGCGAACAGCGTGTAGCGGTGACTCTTGATGTAACCGAGCAGCCACTTCACCGCGACGAAGGCGGTGAGCGTCGACACCACGAAGGCGACGCCCAGCGCGGCCCAGTGTTCGGGCGGCGCGCCGGCGGCGGCATGGCGCGTGTGGTGCCAAAGCTCGTAGCCGCTGGCGGCGAACATGGTCGGGATGCCGACCAGGAACGAGAACTCGGTCGCGGCCGAGCGGTCGCGGGTGCCGGCCAGCATGGCCGCGAAGATGCTGGCACCCGAGCGCGACAGGCCCGGGAAGATCCCCGCCACCATCTGCGCCAGGCCGACCACGATCGCCACCGTCCAGGTGATCCTCGTGCCGGGCCCGAGGCGCGCGGCGAGGCGTTCGGCGCCGAGCATCCAGAAACCGCCCAGGATCAGCGCCCAGGCCACCGGCACCACGGTTTCCGGCAGCTTGAAGCCGAGCCTGACCGCGATCAGTCCCAGCACGCCGGTGATCAGGAAGGCCACCAGCAACTTGGCGGCGTAATCGCGGTTTTCGCGCCGGCCCAGGCCCGTCGCCAGTGTCCACAGCCGGTGCCGGTACACCAGCATCACCGCCAGGATCGCGCCGGCCTGGATCACCACGTTGAACAGGTCCGAGCGCGCGCCCAGCCACTGCTCGGCGATCAGCAGGTGACCGGTCGAGGAGATCGGCAGGAACTCGGTGATGCCCTCGATCAGGCCGAGCAGGATGGCGTTGAAGTGGATCAGCACGGGCGGCACTCCGCGGTCGCGTCAGTGTCGCAAGGGTACGCGAGCGCGCCGCTGAAGCGGCACCACGGCGGGCCGGGAGTCACAGCTCCAGGTGCGCGCGCAGACCGACCACCCGCGCCGGACCGCGCGCGCGGTTGTAGCCGGGGTTGGCGATCCACTGCAGGTCGGGGCTGAGTTGCAGGTAGTGTCCGAGCTGCAGGCGGTAATAGGCCTCGATCACGCGCTCGCGGCCATAGTCCAGCGCGCCGTCGCAGAGCATGAAGCCGCAGCCGCCGCCGGCGAGATAGGCGCGATGCAGCGTCGACAGGCCATCGAGGCCCAGCGCGACGCCGATCCGGTCCTGCGTTCGCTGCCAGTGCACACCCGAGAGCTGTGCGCCGACGCTCAACGCACGGTCGGCCTCGGTGTAGGCGAAGGACTCGGTGACGCCGTCGTTCCAGCCGAGCCGCGCGAACAGGCCGGTATCGCCGCCGTCGGCCAGCGGCAGCTCGGCGTTGAGCATCCAGCCGTGCTTGCGGCGGCCGTTGCGGTCGTTGGCGACGATGTCGGGCGTGGTGCCGGTGGCTGCCGCCAGCGCCAGCGCCTGCGCGTAGCGGCCCATGCGCGCGATGTTGCGGTAGGCCAGCAGGCGCAGGGCGAAGCCGTCGCTGCCGAACGGATGCAGTGACAGCTGCACCTGCTCGGAGCGCGCGCGCCCAAGCGGACCTTCCAGCGCCTGGCCATTGGCGTGCAGTGGCATCTGGTACAGCCCGTAGCGCAGTGTCCAGCGTGGTTGCACCCACGCGGCGATGAAGCCGTCGCTGTAACCGCGGGTATCGGCGGCGTAGTCGTAGGTCGCGGCGTTGATGAAATCCCAGTTCATGAACTGGCGGCGGGTGTCGTTGGCATAGCGGTTCTTGTCGAAGTCGTCGGCCACCGACAGCCGGCCGAGTTTCAATTCGACGCGCGCGGCGGCGACCGCGCCCGGCAGCTGGTCCTGCGCGGCAGCCGTGGGTGTGGTTGCGTCGCCCAGCGGCAGGTTCCAGTCGAGGTAGGCGCGGGCGATGTAGGGGATCTGCCGACCGCCGGTGCCGGCGCGCACGGCGTCGCCGTTAACGTAGCCGGCCAGGCCGGTGCCATCGTTGATGCCGCGCCCGCGGAACAGTTCGGTGTCGAGATAGAAGGCCAGATGCGCCGGCAGGCGCATGCCGAGATACACGCCGTAGGTGCGCGTGACCGCCTTGTCGCCGCCCGCGCGCAGGCTGAGCGGCCCCGCATACGGTGAGCGCAGCGGGCCGAGGTCCTGGCCTGCGTAGGTCATCTGCGCGCCCAGCAGTTGCGGCATGAACAGCGGTGGTGCGGCGGTATCGGCGGCGCGCGCGGGCAGGCTCGCGGCGCTGACGAGGCTGAGCAACAGGCAAGCGAGCGTTTGTCGAAACCGGTGCATGAATGTTCCAGGTCGAGGCCGCGGTGCTCGCGCGACGCGGCTGACAAAAGCTGAATCGCCGGTCGCTGTCAGGCTTGTCGGGGCGCAGGCTGGGCTGCGCTTCTCAGCCCGACTCGGGCAGGCCTGCGCGAGGCCGGTCGTGCCGGGCGCCCGTGCTGCCGCTCAATGCAGCAAGACCAGCGCCAGCGCGCCCAGCGCGATGCAGTAGTACGCGAAGGGATTCAGCGCCGCGGTCTCGTGGCGGCGAAAGTAGCGCATCAGGAACGCGGTGCTGAGGAACGCCGCCGCGCCCGCCACGGCGCCGGCCAGCAGGATCAGCCCCAGCGGCGCGGCCTGCGCTGCGCCGTGCGCGTGCAGCAGCTTGGGAATCTCCAGCACCGCGGCGCCGGTGATCACCGGCGCGCCGAGCAGGAACGAGAACCGCGCGGCTTGCGCATGATTCAGCCCCAGCCGCAGTCCGCCGACCATCGTCGCGCCCGACCGCGACAGGCCGGGAATGAAGGCCAGGCACTGCCAGAGGCCGATGACCAGCGCATCGCGCCAGCGCAGGCCGTCCAGGCGCTCGCCGGACGCTGTCGCCGTACCGCGCCGGCGCAGCCGCTCGCCGACCAGCAGCAGGCCGCCGTTGACGATCAGGAACAGCGCCGCCACCCACGGATCGCCGAACAGCACGCGCAGCGGTTTTTCCAGCACGAAGCCGACGGCGATCGCCGGCAGCGTGCCCAGCACCAGCAGGCCGGCGAGCCGGCGATAGTTTTCGGCATCGTCCGCGCGCGGGCCGCGCACCAGGCCCCAGGCGATGCCCAGCCATTCGCGCCAGAAATACAGCAGCAAGGCCGCCAGCGTGCCCACGTGCAGCACCACCAGGAACGGCAGGAAGCCGGGCGCGTGCTGATCGATGCCCAGATGCAGCAGTGCCGGAAGCACCACGGCATGGCCGAGACTGCTGACCGGGAACAACTCGGTCAGTCCCTGCAGCAGCGCGATCAGCAGGATGTTGAACAGCGTCATGGGCGACCCCTCGCGGACGATGCCCCGATGGTAAGCGACTCGGCACCTGCAGCGGTCTTGCGGATCAGGAGTAAGCTGGCCCTGGCGGCCCACGGGTCCGCATGGGCCAACCGATGAACCGCTCGTGCATGCCGGATCGCAGCCTCTCACGATCGGGTGCGGGTCGCGACCGGCACGCCGCGGTGCAGGAGGCCTCCGTGCTCGTGTCCCCGGTCCGTACCCGCGCCGCCATCGCTGCCGGCCTCTGGCAGGCGATCCGGCGGAGCGCGAGGGCCGCGGCCATCCGGAGGGCCGTCGCGGACGTTGATCGGGAGGACATCCTCCATGGCACGCGATAGAGACTTTCCGGAGCAGAAGCCCGTCAAGGTCGACTGGAGCGATCCCGAGCTGCAGTCGCTGCTGCGCAAGACCGAAAGCTGGCAGCTGGACAAGCGCCGCAACTTCACGCCGCAGGATGTGCGGATCCATCTGCGCTGGAGTACCGGCGCCCCCCGGCCCGCCAGGCTGCTGGACCTGCACGCGGACACGATCGTCCTGCAGACGGATTTCCCGCTGCCGGCGGGCGAGCATGTTCGCATCGACCGGCCGAGCGGCGAGTCCGGAGCGCCGCTTTGGGGCGTGGTCATGCAAAGCCGTCCCGGTACCCGCGCCGATGAAGTGACCCAGGGCGTCCATCTGCACTGGCTGCGCCGCGCCGATGCCGATGACTGAGCGCGGCGTGCGCCGGCCGCGCGATTCGGCTGGCGCGGTTGCAGCGGGTGGGCGAGGACGGGCGGCGCAACGGTCGCCGCGATGACCTCCTTGGTGCAAAATCCCGTCGGGGCGCACCATCTTGAATCAAATCGCGGCGGGTGCCCCCGCCCGCCGGCGGCCCACGGCTTGATTCCGCGCATCCGAAGTCCGCTGGCACGGCCCTTGCCTCGTCAGAGCACCCCTTACCCCATCTGGAGCGTTCCATGTCCGCCGATCACGTCCTCAAGCTGATGGCCGAACACGCGGTCGAGTTCGTCGACCTGCGCTTCGCCGACATGCAGGGCAAGCAGCACCACGTCACTTTCCCCGCGCACGCCGTCGACGCCGGCACCTTCGAGGACGGCAAGATGTTCGACGGCTCGTCGATCGCCGGCTGGAAGGGCATCAACGAGTCGGACATGGTGCTGATGCCGGATCCGTCCACCGCTGTGCTCGATCCCTTCAGCGCGCACAAGCAGCTGATCCTCGGCTGCGACGTGCTGGAGCCCAGCACCATGCAGGCCTACAGCCGTGACCCGCGCTCGATCGCCAAGCGCGCCGAGGCGTTCCTCAAATCCACCGGCATCGCCGACACCGCCTACTTCGGCCCGGAGCCGGAGTTCTTCATCTTCGACTCCGTGCGCTACGGCAACGACATGGGCAAGGTGTTCTACGCGATCGAGTCGGAAGAAGCGGCATGGTCCTCGGGCAAGCGCTACGAGGAGGGCAATTCCGGCCAGCGTCCGGGCGTCAAGGGCGGCTATTTCCCGGTCAGCCCGGTCGATTCGCTGGGCGATCTGCGCGCCGAGATGTGCAACCTGCTGGAGCAGGCCGGCATTCCCGTCGAGGTTCACCACCACGAGGTCGCCACCGCCGGCCAGTGCGAGATCGGCACGCGCTTCAACACCCTGGTGAAGAAAGCCGACGAACTGCTGATGATGAAGTACATCATCAAGAACGCGGCGCACCAGAACGGCAAGACCGCGACCTTCATGCCCAAGCCGCTGGTCGGCGACAACGGCTCCGGCATGCACGTGCACCAGTCGCTGGCGAAGGACGGCAAGAACCTGTTCGCCGGCGATCTCTACGGCGGGCTGAGCCAGATCGCGCTGTGGTACATCGGCGGCATCTTCAAGCACGCGCGCGCGATCAACGCCTTCGCCAACTCCACCACCAACAGCTACAAGCGCCTGGTACCGGGCTTCGAGGCGCCGGTGATGCTGGCCTATTCGGCGCGCAACCGCTCGGCGAGCTGTCGCATCCCGTACGTGTCCAGCCCCAAGGGCCGGCGCATCGAGATCCGCTTTCCCGATCCGGTCAATTCCGGATATCTCACCTTCACCGCGCTGATGATGGCCGGGCTCGACGGCATCCTGAACAAGATCGACCCGGGCGCACCGTCCGACAAGGATCTCTACGACCTGCCGCCGGAGGAGGAGAAGAACATTCCGCAGGTTTGCTCCAGCCTCGACCAGGCGCTGGAGGCGCTGGACAAGGATCGCGGCTTCCTCAAGGCCGGCGGCGTGTTCAGTGACGACTTCATCGACGGCTACATCGCGCTGAAGATGCAGGAAGTCACCCGCTTCCGCGCGGCCACGCACCCGATCGAATACCAGATGTACTACGCGATCTGAGCCAGTCTGCACGACCGCAAGCGCGCACGAAGGCCCCGGTGACGGGGCCTTCGTCGTTGTCGGGGTCGATTCGGCTGCGCGAGGATCAGTCCCGGCCTGCGACAGCGCGCCGCGCGCATTCCTACGAATCGTAAGCAGGCGCGGGTCGCCGGCTTGATCGGAATCAAGGGGCGCCCGGAACGATAACGTATCGTTAACCGTGAAAGTTTCGTTGGCCCGTTCTGCAAGCAGCAGGCATCGTGGCCACAGGTCAAGCAGGTTTCAGAAAAACAGGAGGTGTCTCATGTTCACGCGATGGTTGTCCCGATCCCCGGCGCTGCGAGCGGCGCTGGCGATCGCATTCCTGGCGGCGGCGGGCTACATGCCGACGGCATCCGCGGTCCCGGCGTTCGCGCGCCAGACTCATCAGCCTTGCGCGGCCTGCCACATCGGCGGCTTCGGCCCGCAGCTCACCCCTTTCGGCCGCCTGTTCAAGCTCGGCGGCTACACCATGAAGGCGGGCAACCAGTCGAACCTGCCGTTGTCGGTGATGCTGGTGGAGTCCTACACCCACACCGCCACCAGCCAGCCCTCGCCGCCCGCCAACGGCTTCCACAACAACAACAACCTCGAGATGCAGCAGGCGTCGATCTTCCTCGCCGGTCGCCTCAGTGATCACCTGGGCGTACTGGGCCAGGCCACCTATTCGGAGAATGGCGGCCTGCTCGGCTGGGACAACACCGACGTGCGCTACGCGCGGACCACGATGTGGAACGGGCACACGCTGATGTGGGGCATTTCAGCCAACAACAATCCGACCGTGTCGGACGTGTTCAACACCGCGCCGGCCTGGCAGTACCCGTACATGAGCTCGAATCTCGCCTACGGCCCGCCGGCCACGCCGGTGCTGTACGGCGGCTTCGGCCAGCAGGTGATCGGTGTCACCGCCTATTCGCTGATCGACAACCACTGGTATGTCGAGGGCGGCGGTTATCGCACGCTGTCGCCGGGCTTCCTCAACGACATCAACATCGGTTACGGCGGACGCATCAGCGGCCTTGCGCCGTATGCCCGCCTGGCCTACACCTCGACGGTGAGGGGCGGTGACTTCGAGATCGGCACGACATTCTTCAATGTCCATCGCGGACTGCCCGGCACCGACGTCAACGGCAATCCGTTCGCGATGCCCGGCCCGACCGACAACTTCCGCGATTTCGGCGTGGACGGCAGCTACCAGTTCCTCGGAACCGGCAAGCACATCTTCACCGCCAATGCCTCGTACATCCACGAGCAGCAGCGGCTGTATGCGACCTACGCCAGCGGCGGCTCCTCCAACCTCGGCAACAGTGTCAACGCGCTCAACCTCAATGGCGCCTACTGGTACGAAAACACCTGGGGCGCCACGCTGGGCATGTTCCGCAACACCGGAACCGCGGATGCCCTGCTCTACGGCAGCGTCAACGGTTCGCCCGATACCAACGGCGGCATCGTCGAGCTGAACTGGAATCCATTCGGCAAGGCGACCTCGTTCGACCAGCCGTGGATCAACCTGCGCGTCGGCCTGCAATACACCTTCTACACCAAGTACGACGGCGCCAAGAACAACTACGACGGCACCGGCCGCAACGCCAGCGACAACAACACGACCTACCTGTATCTGTGGACGGCGTTCTGAGCAACGCGTGAGTTTCGGTGTGGTACCCGGGCCGCGGCGCAAGTCGCGGCCTTTTTTTCGCGGCGATCGTGACCGGTCAGCGGTTTGCTCGCGTGCGGCGACTTCGTTGCCTGCATCACGGACCCTTCGCTGCGCTCAGGGTGACACCGAAGGTGTCATCCCGAGGTCGAAGACCGAAGGATCTCGCGGCTGCCGACGTCGCGCGTCGCGGCGGCGGTCGGCGCAGCGCGGTGCAGGCCCAGTGCCAGCAGCGCCAGCGCGCCCGCGGCGACCGGCAGCACCAGCGTACCCAGCCGCCACAGCAGCAGCGCGGCGGCCAGCTTTGGCGCCGGCAGCAGCGGCGCCAGCGCCAGCCCCAGCCCGAGATCGGCGCCGCCGGCGCCGGCAGGGCTTCCGGTCCACTGTGCGGCGTGCAGCACCAGCGCCTGCAGCAGCAGCACCAGCGCGAACGGCAACGGTGCGCCGAGGCGATCGAGGATCAGCCACAGGATGGCGTAGCGCGCGCACCATTGCGCCGTGGTCAGTGCCAGCGCGAGCAGCAGAAACAGCAAGCCGCCGCGCCGCAGCCGGCGCAGCGCGCGGCGCAACCTGACCGTTGTCGCTGTCAGCGCGCGGCGCCGCCGCGCCAGCGGCGACAGGCGCCACAGTCGCGGCAGCAGGCGCAACGCCAGTCGCCGCAGCGGACGCCACGCCAGCGTGGCCAGTGCCGCAACCATGGCCAGGGCGATCGCGGTCGCCAGTGCCAGTTCGCGCAGCACCGTCGGCGCGCTGCTGTCGACGGCAGACAGTGCCGCCAGCGGCAGGGCGATGGCGAAGAACACGCCGTCGAGCAGCGGGTCGGCGGCGGTCGTCGCGATCGCCGTCGGCAGGCGCGCGCCGGTGCGTCGCAGCAGCCAGACGCTGGCCGGATAGCCGCCGGCACCGGCCGGCGTCAACGCAAAGGCCGCCTCCGTCGCCAGCGATACCGCCAGGCTGGGCGCGATCCCGAGACGCAGCCCCAGGCGGTGCAGCAGCAGGCACTGTTTCAGCGCGCGCGCCAATGCCGCGATGGCGGCCAGTGCGAACAGCGCGGCCGCGTCGATCGGGGCGAAGCGCAAAACCTGCACCAGCGCTGCACGCCCGCCGACGGCCAGCGGCAGCGTGCAGGCGGCCACCAGCGCGAGTGCGATCAGCGGGCCGGTGCGGCGACGCATGCGGCGGCCACGGCCTGCGATTTGGTCAGCGGCGCCCGGGTAGCCAGCAGTTCCTGCAGTACCGCGCTCCAGACCGCCAGCAGCGCCGGATGCAGGACGTCATCCGGATGCAGGCCGACGCGCAGCAGCGGCGTCCGGCGTGTCGCGCGCAGCAGGCCGCGCAACCAGGCGCGACTGAGTCCGCGCCGCCACGCCGAACGCGGCGAGGCCGTCAGGCAGGGTGCGGGCAGGCGGCGATCCTCGACGAGGTCATGCAGCGCCGCATGACTGGAGGCCCAGCGCAGGCCGCTGCGGCGCAGTGCGACCCGCGTCCCGGCGCTGGCCAACCACGCCGGCGGCACGCAACCGTCGATCGCGAAACCGAGCCGACCCAGGCGCTCGCGGCCTTCGCGGATACGGCGCGCGGCGGCGTCGGCAGCGAGCGCCGCGAACTCGCCCTCGCCGGCGGTCAGCACGCGCCGGCGCAGCCAGTCGACCGGGGTGCGCGGCGGCGCGTTCTCGTCACGGTGGCGCAGCCCGTGCAGCGCGATCGCGTCGCCGCGCGCCTGACGCGCGCGCAGCGCGGCGGTGATCGCCGGCGCCGCCTCGAAGCCGCCGCGGCCGTGGAAATCCGGCACGGCCAGCAAGGTGAGCGGTGCCGCGCCGAGGCCATCGAGGAATGCCAGCAACGCCTCGCACTGCGGCCAGGTGGCTGGCGCCACGTCGTGCAGGGCGATGCAAAGGGTCCGCATCAGCCGGTCTCCGTGAGCGCCGACGCCGGCATCGCCAGGGGTCGCCGCAGCAGTCGCGCATAGGCCTCGAGTTGGCGATCGAGCGTGCGCGCCCAGGCATAGTCGCGCTCGACCCGTGCCCGCGCCGCGGCACCGAGCGCCTCGAGACCGCGCGCGTAGACGTCGTCGATCGCCGCCGCGATGGCCGCGGCGTCGCCGGGCGTGGCCAATGCGCCGACCCGCGCATCCACCAGTTCCGGGATGGCGCCGGCGGCGACGCCGACCACCGGACGTCCGCAGGCCATCGCCTCGACGATCACGATGCCGAAGGTCTCGTGTTCGCCGGCGTGCACCAGCACGTCGGCGCTGGCCAGCAGCCGTGCCAGGGCCGTGCCGTCGTGCTGGTAGGGCAGCCGTGTCGTGCGCGCATCCAGGCGTCGCGCCGTGTCGCCGCCGACCAGCAGCAGGTGATAGGGCGCGCCCAGCCGCTGCACCGCGGCGCGCAGCAGCGGGATGCGCTTTTCCGCGGCCAGGCGGCCGGCGAAGATCAGCAGCCGGGTGGATGCCGGCAGTCCGAGTTCGGCGCGCAGCGCCGGATCGCGCCGGTCCGGATGAAAGATCCGCGGATCGACGCCCAGCGGCTGCACCGCGACCCGGGCCACGCCGGCCCGTTCGAGCCGTCGCGCGATCACCCGGCTCGGTGCCCACACCGCGTCGAAGCGTGCGTAGAGCCGGCGCAGGTAGGCATCGGCGAGCGCCGCCGTCGCGCGCCCGCAGCGGCGCGCCAGCAGCCGAGACAGATCCGAATGCGCGAACGCCACCACCGGGATGCCCATCCGGTCCGCGGCGCGCAGTGCCGCCCAGGCCGGGGAATAGGGATCCGCGACCTCGATCGCGTCGGGCGCCGCGGCCTCGATCGCGCGCTGCCAGGCACCCAGGCGCAGCGGCAGCCGGTAGCCGGCGCCGAACGGAAGCGCCGGGCTGGCGACGGTGATGGTCGCGTCGCAGGTCGCATCGCACGGGCCCGGAATCAGCAGGGTGTGGCGCACGCCGCGCACGGTGCAGTGGCGGCGCTTCTCGCCGAGATAGCGCTTCACGCCGCCGCTGTGCGGCGCGTGGAACAGGGTGGTGTCGAGCAGGTGCATGCGTCCGCGATTGTCCCGGCGGCGATCGCGTCGCCGGTGACAGTCCGATGGCAGTGCCGTTGCAGTCGCCGGCCGCGCGATCGATGGCGACGGTTGCGCCACGGCAGAGCCTTCGCTGCGCGCAGGGGGCAAATCGGTTGCCGCTGCGCCGCGTGACCCTGTTCGTCGTCATCCCGAGGACGCAGCTCGAGGGAGCCGGACGGCCACAGCGTGACGGCAGCGCGCAGCCTTCGCGAACATCGTCCCTTCGCTGCGCCCGGATCGAGCGCGGCTCAGCGCAGCACGGTCACCGGCACCGGCGCGGCGCCCATCACGTCGCTGGTCACCGAGCCCAGCAGCCAGGTCAGCAACGCACCGCGCGGCGTGTGGCCGAGCACGATGTGATCGCTGGCCTGGCGCGACGCTTCCGCCAGCAGCACGTCGCCGGGGCTGCCGTGGATCACCGCCGTGGTCACGGTCAGGCGCGGGTCGTGATGCGCGGTCAGCGTCGCCAGCGCGCGCGCGGCCTCGTCGCGCTGGCGGTCGTCGAGGATCGCCGTGCCGGGATCGACGCGCGGCAGCACCAGCGCCATGACCACGTGCACGCGGCCGCCGCAGGCCGCCGCCGCGGCGACGGCGAAATCGTAGGCGCGCCGCGACTGCGGCGTGCCGTCATAGCCGACGAGGATGTTCTGCAGCATGGCGGCCTCCCTGGGGATTGCGATGGTTGCTCCCGCGAATCGCGGGTCGCGGCGCGCGCTTCGATCTGATACTAAAGCACCCGGGGCAGGGCCGTCAGGGAGGCGCGCCATGGGCGTATCGGGTTGGCTGCTGCCGTTCGCGCGCGGGCTGCTGACGGTGATGAAGTGGATCGGTGCCGTCGTGGCGGTCGTGGTCCTGATCGTCGCCGGGCTGTTCGCCTACGGCCGTCTGCGCGGTCCCGATGCCGCCGGACGCGCGGCGCTGGCGGCGATGCAGCCGACGCGCGCGCCGCCCGCGGGGCGCAATGCCTTTCCCGTGCTGTGGCTGGCGGGCTGGCCGGTGCCGGACGATCAGCTGCAGGCGGTGACCGCGGCGGACCTGCGGCATTTGTATGCGCTGGTCACGCAGCCGGTGCCGAAGAATCTCGCTGCCGCCACGGTGCGCGCCAACGGCATCGACAACTATGTCTCGGTGGCGCAGGCGCGCTGGCCGGCGCCACCCCTGCCGAATCTGGAATCACTCTGCGGCTGGTCGGTGCCCGATTGCCTCGCCTTTGTCACCGGCCATCGCGCGGCCGTCGAGGCCGCATTGGCGCAGGCGGCGTTGCCGCTGCATCGGGCCCGGCAATTGGCGCAGACCGGCTTCCTCTGGAACGAACTGCCGCCCGATCCGCGTTACGGCGGCATGGGCAACGCATGGGGCCCACCGCAGTGGGTATGGCTGACCGCGCTGGCCGACCGCTTCGTCCGCGGCGAACGCGTTGCGGCATTGACCGACACCTGCACGGCGATCGCCACCTGGCGACGCCTGCATCAGGGCACCAACGACCTGTCCTACGCGATGGGCACCGCGGCGTTCGTCAGCGACGACATCCGCCTGGCAGCGGCGATGCTGGCGCAGTTGCCGCCCGATACGCCGACGCCCGCGGCCTGCGCGCAGGCGCTGCGGCCGGTCACCGCGGCCGATGTCGACAGCTGCGCCTGGGCCCAGCGCCAGCAGGCGACCTCGATGGCGAACCTCGATTGGATGATCGGCAACGCGCAAACGGGGAAGGCACATCCCTGGTTCTGGTTCGATCGCCGACAGGCCTCGGCCTGGCTGGCCGAGCAGAATGCGCCGCTGTGCCGGCCAGCACTGGATGCACGCCTGCTGGCCGATGATCCCGCCGCGGCCACGCTGCCGGCGTTGTTCCGCTTCGATCTCGCCGGCTGCGTCAGCAGCCTGATTCCCTGCGTCCTGGATGCGCTCGGCCGATCGTCGCTGCGCGCGCTGTACAGCGACGAAATCCAGAGGACCGCCGACTACGCCGCCCACCTGCGCCTCGGTGCGGCGCTGCTGGCCTTGCGCGCGGCGCCCACCGTCGCCGGACAAACCCTGGCCCAGCGTTATGCCGCGCTGCCCGCGGATCTGCACAGTCCCGGTCACGTGTCCGGCGTCAGCGCCGACGGGCGCTCGCTGTATGTCGTCGACCACTGGCGACCCAGCCGGCCCGATGCGCGCTTCGTGCTGCCGCTGCCGGTCGCGGCAGCGGCAGCGCACTGAGCGCGGCGATCAGTAGCCTGCGGCCAAGCCCGCCGGGCGGCGACGGTCGTTGGCGCCTTCCAGCAGGTGCGTCTTCGGATTGACCAGGATCGCCTCGTCGGCTCCCCAGGCGTTGACCACCTTGAACCGGTAGCCCATCTTCTCCAGCGCGGCCTGTGTTGCCGGGGTCAGATAACCGGGCTCGACGAAGATCATGTCGGGGTACCACTGCATGTGCACGCGCGGCGCATCGACCGCCTGCTGCATGTTCATCCCGAAATCGATGACATTGACCATGCTCTCCAGCGTGGTCGAGATGATCGTCGAGCCGCCCGGGCTGCCGGTGACCATGAACACCTTGCCGTGCTTGAGCACGATGCTCGGCACCATCGAGGACAGCGGGATCTTGCCCGGCTGGATCGCGTTGACGTGGCCCTGCACCAGTCCGAACGAGTTGGGCACGCCGGGCTTGGAGGTGAAGTCGTCCATCGTGTTGTTGAGGAAGAAGCCGGTGTCGCCGGCCATCATGCCGACGCCGAACAGATAGTTGATGCTGTAGGTGACGCTGACCGCGTTGCCCTTGGCATCGAGCACCGAGAAGTGCGTGGTGTGCATGCCTTCGGCGGCACCCAGGCTGCCCTTGACCGCGCTGGAAGGCGTGGCGCGGTCGGGCTGGATCGCGGCACGGATGCGCGCGATGTTGGCGGTCGACAGCAGGCGCGCGATCGGATTCTTCACGAAGGCCGGGTCGCCGAGGTAGGTGTTGCGGTCGGCAAAGGCATGGCGTTCGGCCTCGGCCAGAACGTGCGAGGTCTGCACCGAGCCGTAGCCCCACCGGGCCAGCGGGTAGCCGTCGAGCACGCGCAGGATCTCGCACACCGTCTCGCCCGAGCTCGGCGGCGGCGGGGTCACCACGGTGTAACCGCGGTACCGGCACTCGATGGGCCTGGCCCATACCGCCTTGTAGTCGCGGAAGTCCTTGAGGCTGAGGATGCCGCCCTGCTTCGCGCTGGCGGCGACGATGGCCCTGGCGATCGGGCCGTCGTAATAGGCCCGGCTGCCGCCCTTGTCGATCAGCTCCAGCGTGTGTGCCAGCTCGGGCTGCCGGAGCACCGCGCCGGCCTGCCAGGGCTGGCCGTGGTCGAGGAAGATCGCGGCGACGTCGGGGTGCGCGGCGAAATCCTTGGCGCGCGTGTCGAGAATCTTCACGTCGCCCGGCTGCAGCACGTAGCCATCGCGCGCCAGCTTGATGGCCGGAGCCATCACCTGTGCGCGGGTCATGGTGCCGTACTTCTTCAGCGCGACATCCAGACCCATCACCGAGCCGGGCACGCCCACGCCCAGCCAGGTCTTGGTGCTGCGTCCGGGCACCACGTTGCCCTGCGCGTCCTGGAACAGCGTCGCCGTCGCCGCCAGCGGCGCGCGCTCGCGGAAGTCCAGGAAGAGGTTCTTGCCATTGGCCAGATGGATGGTCATGAAGCCGCCGCCGCCGATGTTGCCGCAGCACGGGTGCACCACCGCCAGCGCATAACCCACCGCGACGGCGGCATCGATGGCGTTGCCACCCTGCTTGAGGATGCTCAGGCCCGCTTCGGTGGCGTAGTGCTGTGCGCTGACCACCATCGCGTGTTTCGCCAGTACCGGCTGCGCCGCCATCCACTGCGCGCGGCGGATGCCGCCGGCGGTGCTGTCCAGGGCCGCAGTCGGGATCGACGTCGCGTGCGCGGCGGCGGGCGCGGTGACCGGTGCCGCCAGCGCCGGCGCGGCGGTGAGCAGGCAGGCCAGCAACATCGGGATCGGCAGACGCATGGGGAACTCCTCGAACAGGGTGGCCCGCCGGGACGGGTCATGGGGAACGTCGAAGGCAACCGATTTTCACCCGCAGGTCAACTTACGAAACGCTCACGGCGGTCATGGTGGCGGCGCCGACGCATCACGGCGGCCGCATCGGCCGGCCGGCGCAGGATCATCGCAGGGGCGGCCGCGTCACGGCGTCGGCGCGGCATCGGCCGGCGCCAGCAGCATCCGTGCCTGCAGCTGCAGCGCGCGGTAGGTGCGCTCCCAGGCGTCGTCGCGCGGCGTCGTCAGCGCCAGCTGCCGCACCAGCGCCTCGAGCCGTTGCGCCTGCGCGGTCGCGGTCTGCAGCGCCGCCAGCGCGGCCTGATGGGTGTCGGCGTCGACCAGATGAATCTTGCGATCGCGGCAGACGCCGATGCAGGTCTGCGGCGCCTCGATGCGGCCGCAGCCCACGCACTGCCAGGCTTCGATGCGATCGGTCATGGACCTGGTCCTGCACGGCGCCTGCGCGTCGACGCCGCAGCATCGCCGATGCCGGCGGCGCCGGGATTGATCCAGGTCAGACGCGCGCGACCATCGATCCCGGGTGCGCGCGCCGGGACGATGCGGCGCGCGCGCTCGTGCATCGATAGCCGGCGTGCGGGATGGCGCCCGGCGACCGCGCAGGCGGCGTTCACGGGCGACACCACCGGGATCGGTTTCCACGTCTCGGCAGCGTAGGGGGCGTGCCAGGAATCAATCTGCGCAACAGCTGCCCGCGGTCCCTCAAATCCGCGACGAGCGGCACGGCTCGCTGATCCACGCGTTCCCGCGGCAGTGAATCGACGGTGCCCGCGGCGTCCTCCCGGCCGGGAGGGGCGGCGTGGCCGCCGTGCCCGAACGCCCCGCAGGTCCGCGTCGTCCCCGGGCGCTCAGGCGCAGCCGGCAAAGCCGTCGGCGGCCATCTTCGCCTCGTACGGCGCCGCCACCTGACCGCCCGGCACCAGCGACTTCTTCGCTTCCTCCCAGGCGGCCGGCTTGACCCGCATCAGCCAGCCGCCCTGGTAGGGGTCGGCGTTGGCGATCTTGGGATCGGCCATCAGCGCATCGTTGACCGCGGTCACCTCGGCATCGAAGGCGATCTTGGCCGGACCGACCCACTTGCCCGACTCGATCGTGGCGCAGGACTTGCCCGCCTGCAGCGGCTTGCCCGCCTTCTTCGGCGTCACCGCCACCAGCTGCCCGGCCAGTGCCACGGCGACCATGGTCAGGCCGGTCACGACGCTGCCGTCCGGCTCTTCCCGGTACCACATGTTGTTGGGGACGTCGTACAGGAGCTCGTCGGGGAACACGCAACCGCGGGCCGTCGCCATGATGCATTCTCCTCAGTCGTCGGGTTCAGGCTAGCTTACCGCGGCCTGCCGCGTGCTTCGTGCCAGCGCCCCGGCGCACCCCCGCACCCGCACGGGCGGGCTGGGCGGGATCGCGGAGACGCACCCGGCCTCACCAGGTCATCAGGCGCCGGGCGGCACCCAGCGCCGGCAGCGCGGCACTGGGCGTCAGCAGCGGGACCGGCTTGGCCAGATCGGCCGCCTGCATGCCGCTGAGCTCCATCGACTGCAGGCAGCCGATGAACTGGACGCCGTTGTCCTCGGCCAGTTTCATGAAGCCGGCGATACTCTTGCCGCCCGCGATCGGCACGATCGACTCGGCCTTGCCCTTGGCCAGCAATTCCATCGCCGGGCCGGTGAAATACATCACCACCGTCTGCTCCGCCGCCGCCGCCGTGGCGGCGAGGAAAAAGGCCGAAGGCAGGCGCTTGGGATTTTCGGGGCCGGTGAGCATGATGATGACGAGATCGGCTGCGGGTACGGACATGACACCTCTCCTTCAGCTGCAGGGAAACCGCGCATGCGCAGGTCGCCAGTCTGCGCCCGGGACGCGCGGAAAACGGATGGCAAAGGCCGATTTCCCCGACTCGATGGCGATCCCTTGATCGGGATCAAGTCCGGCACGCCATGGATCCTGCGCCGTCCGCGGGAACGCGTGCGCCGCCGGCTTCGTCGCCGGGCGAGCCGCTGACATGGCTGCACCGATCCGCAAGATCGTGCACGTCGACATGGACGCGTTCTACGCGTCGGTCGAGCAGCGCGACGACCCCGCGCTGCGCGGGCGCCCGGTGGTGGTGGCCTGGCGCGGGGCGCGCTCGGTGGTGTGCGCCGCCAGCTACGAGGCGCGCGTCTTCGGCGTGCGCTCGGCGATGCCGGCGCTGCGTGCCGAGCGGCTGTGCCCGCAGGCGGTGTTCGTGGCGCCGGACTTCGCGCGCTACAAGGCGGTCTCGCGGCAGGTGCGCGAAATCTTCGCGCGCCACACCGACGTGATCGAACCGCTGTCGCTGGACGAGGCCTACCTCGACGTCAGCGTGACCAAGACCGGACTGGCCTCGGCCACCGCGACCGCGCAGGCGATCCGCGCCGCGATCCGCGAGGAGACGCGGCTGACCGCCTCGGCCGGCGTCGCGCCCAACAAGTTCCTGGCCAAGATCGCCTCCGACTGGCGCAAGCCCGACGGCCTGTTCGTGATCCGTCCGGCGCAGGTCGCCGCCTTCCTGGTCCCGCTGCCGGTCGCGCGCCTGCCCGGCGTCGGCCGGGTGATGGAAGGCAAGCTCGCGGAACTGGGCGTGCGCACCGTCGGCGAGCTGCGCGCGTACGAACGGGCCCTGCTCGAACAGCGCTTCGGCCGCTGGGGCCGGCGCCTGCACGAACTGGCGCGCGGCATCGACGAGCATCCGGTGCAGTCCGAACGCCCGACCCTGCAGATCTCCGCCGAGGACACCTTCGAGCGCGACCTGCGCCTCGATCAGCTCGAGCCGCACATCCAGCGCCTGGCCGAGAAGGCCTGGGCCGGCTGTCAGCGCGAGCACGGCCGCATCGCGCGCACCGTGGTCCTCAAGCTCAAGACCGCCGACTTCCGCACCCTCACCCGCAGCCTCACCCCGCCGCTGCGACCCGTCAGCGCGGCGGAACTGGCCGCGACGGCCTGCGCCCTGCGCGAGCGCGTCGATCTTGCGCCCGACACCCTGTATCGGCTGGTCGGCGTCGGTCTGTCCGGCTTCGTCGATGCCGACAGCCCGGCCGTGCAGTCGGATCTGTTCGCGGCGAGCCGGTGAGGGCGTCGCGCAGTCCGGCGCGGTGTGGAAACGGCGCAAGCTCTGACTGGAGGCCGGCCGCGGGTTGCCGCCGCGGCAACGGGCGCGCCGGGCCGGATCGACCCGCGGATCCCGGTGGATGAGACAGCGCTTCACCTGGAGTGATACGCAAGGTCCATTCCGACCACGGCAGACGCGGTGGCATCCATCCAAATGCTTGACCCGGCAGGAAAACGTCCAATTGACAGCGCGCCGGGTGAAGCTGAACATCCGGCGTTATCCCCCGGATCCGGGGTCTAATTCTTGTTCAGCAGTGAAAGCGCCGAGCCGTCGCAGTAGCAAAACCTGACACCAGGAAGCGGAGCACCCTGATTGACTGAGTCGAGCCAGGACCG
>JAGWPB010000050.1 GCA_028870665.1 Lysobacteraceae bacterium | reverse complement strand
GTGTCGATGAAGGTCAGCAGCGGCAGCCCGAAGCGCTCGGCCATCTTCATCAGCCGCAGCGCCTTGCGGTAGCCCTCGGGGCGCGGCATGCCGAAGTTGCGGCGCACCTTGGACTTGGTGTCGCGGCCCTTCTGGTGGCCGATCACCATCACCGCGCGACCGTCGAGCCGCGCCGGGCCGCCGACGATCGCGGCGTCGTCGGCGTAGGCGCGATCGCCGGCCAGCTCGTGGAACTCCTCGCAGATCGCGCCGAGGTAATCCAGCGTGTAGGGGCGCGCCGGATGGCGCGAGACCTGGGCGATCTGCCACGGCGTCAGCTCGCGGAAGATGTCGGCGGTGCGCTGGCGCAGCTTCTGTTCGAGCCGGCCGATGTCGTCCTCAACGTCGAGCGCCTGACCCTGGCCGGCCTGCCGCAGTTCCTGCAGCTTGGCTTCCAGTTCGGCGATGGGTTGCTCGAAATCGAGGAAGTTCGGGTTCATTCGCAACCGTTCGCCCGGCAAAGGCCACAGTATAGCGATCGCACGGGTGGCGGTCAGCCGGCGGCCGGCCGCGCCAGCCGCAGTTCGGCGGCGATCACGCCGGGCAGGCTGCCCAGTGCGCGCAGCAGTTCCGGCAGGGCGTGCACGCGCCAGTCCTCGCCCAGTTCCAGATCGGCCTGGGCGCCGGCATTGCGATAGCCGCTCAGCAGCAGCGGCGTGCGGCCGCCCCGAAACGGGGCCAGCGTCTCGCGCAGGCGCGCCGGGAAGTCGGCATCGACGCCGTTGAGCCGCAGCCGCAGCAGGCGCGCGTGGCTCTCGCAGACCTGTGCCAGTGACCACGCCCGGCGCGCGCGCAGGGACAGCCCGAAATCGCCGTGGCGCAGGGCGCCTTCGACGACCAGGATCGCGTCGCGGGTCAGCAGCGGGCCGTACTCGTCAAGCACCTCGTTGAAGAAGCTGGCCTCGATGCGACCGCTGCCGTCCTCGAGCTGGACGATGGCCATGCCCTGGCCGCGGCGGCGCACGTCGATGACCATGCCGGCCACGGTCCACGGCGTGTCCACCGGGCGCCCGCTGCGCGACGGCTCGGGGGGCTTGTATTGCGCCTCGATGCTGCCCAGCGGACAGGTCGCCAGCTGCGTCAGCAGATCCTTCCAGGGATCGGTGGGATGGCCGCTGAGAAAAAACCCCAGCGTGGCGCGCTCGCCGGCCAGCAACTGTTCCAGCGGCCACGGCGGCAGCTCGGGCACCGGCAGCGGCGCCGCCGCGCCGTCGGCCGCGAGCGGCGCGCCGAACAGGTCGTTCTGGCCGGCGGCGCGATCACGCTGCTGCTGCTCGGCCGCCTTGACCGCTTCCGGCAGCTGCGCCATCAGGATCGCGCGGTGCGGCGCCAGCGCGTCCATCGCCCCGGCCAGGATCAAGGCTTCCAGTACGCGCTTGTTGAGTTTTCCGGGATCGACGCGGCGGCAGAAATCGCCGAGATCGCGGAACGCCCCGCCGGCATCACGCGCCGCGACGATCGCCTCGCAGGCGCCGCGGCCGACGCCCTTGATCGCGCCGAGCCCGTAGCGGATCGCGCGCGCGCCGGTCGCGGCGAACGGGTAGGTCGAGGCGTTGACGTCGGGCGGTCGCACGGTCAATCCGCCGGCGCGCGCGTCCTCGAGGAAGCCCACGACCTTGTCGGTCTTCTCCATGTCCGACGACAGCGTCGCGGCCATGAACTCGGCCGGGTAGTGCGCCTTCAGCCACGCGGTCTGGTAGGCCACCAGCGCGTAGGCGGCCGAATGCGACTTGTTGAAGCCGTACTCGGCGAACTTCTCCATCAGGTCGAAGATCGCGCTGGCGGTGCGCGCTGCGATGCCCTCGCGCGCGGCGCCGGCCTCGAAGATCGCGCGTTGCTTGGCCATCTCCTCGGGCTTCTTCTTGCCCATCGCGCGACGCAGCAGGTCGGCGCCGCCCAGCGAGTAGCCGGCCAGCACCTGCGCGATCTGCATCACCTGCTCCTGGTAGACGATCACGCCGTAGGTCGGCTTGAGGATCGGCTCCAGCCGAGGATGCGGATAACTGACCTCGGCGCGGCCGTGGCGGCGCGCGATGAAGTCGTCGACCATGCCCGAGTTCAGCGGACCGGGGCGATACAGCGCGGCCAGCGCGATCAGGTCATCGAAGCGGCTGGGCTGCAGCTTGCGGATGTAGTCCTTCATGCCGCGCGACTCGAACTGGAACACCGCCGTGGTGTCGCCGCGCGAGAGCAGGTCGTAAGTGGCCGGATCGTCCAGTGGCAGCGCATTGAGATCGAGCGGCGGCTCGCCGCGCCCGTTACGCCCGTGGTTGATCGCCTTCGCCGTCCAGTCGAGGATGGTCAGCGTGCGCAGGCCGAGGAAGTCGAACTTGACCAGGCCCACCGCCTCGACATCATCCTTGTCGTATTGCGTGACCACGCTGTCGCCGCCCGGTTCGGCATACAGCGGCGCGAAATCGGTCAGCGGCGAGGGCGCGATCACCACGCCGCCGGCGTGCTTGCCGGCGTTTCGCACCAGGTCCTCGAGCTTGCGCGCCAGCTCGATCAGCTCGCGTACCTCCTCCTCGTCGCGCACCTTCTGGATCAGCTCGGCCGAGGCGAGGTTGGCGTCCTTGCGCGCGGCTTCGCTCTCGCCCAGCGCGTCGGCCAGGGTGATGCCGAGCGTGGCCGGGATCAGCTTGGCGATGGCGTCGACGAAACCGTAGGGATGCCCGAGCACGCGGCCGGTGTCGCGCACCACCGCCTTCGCGGCCATGGTGCCGTAGGTGATGATCTGGCTGACGCGATCGCGGCCGTAGCGCTGCGCCACGTAGCCGATCACCTCGTCGCGGCGGTCCATGCAGAAGTCGACGTCGAAGTCGGGCATCGACACGCGTTCGGGGTTGAGAAAGCGCTCGAACAGCAGGTCGTAGCGCAGCGGATCGAGATCGGTGATGCCGAGCGCCCAGGCGACCAGCGAGCCGGCGCCGGAGCCGCGCCCGGGTCCGACCGGAATACCGTTGCGCTTGGCCCAGTTGATGAAGTCGGCAACGATCAGGAAGTAGCCCGGAAATCCCATCGATCCGATCACGTCGAGTTCGCGCGCCAGTCGCGCGGCGTAATCGGCGCGGGTGTAGCCCGCTGCCTCGGGATGCGTCGCGAGGCGGCGCGCGAGACCCTCCTGCGACTGGTCGCGGATGTGCGATTCCAGCGTCCGGCCATCCGGCACCGGGAAGGCGGGCAGGTGGTAGGTACCGAAACTCAGCTCGAGGTTGCAGCGCTTGGCCAGCTCGACGGTGTTTTCCAGCGCTTCGGGCAGATCGGCGAACACCTGTGCCATCGCCTGCGGCGACTTCAGGTACTGCTCGGGCGCATAGTCGCGCGGCCGCTTGGGATCGGCCAGCACGCGGCCCTGCTGGATGCACACGCGCGCCTCGTGCGCCTCGAAGTCCTCGCGATCCAGGAAGCGCACCTCGTTGCCGGCCAGCAGCGGCAGCTCGAGACGCTCGCCGAGGACCTGCGCCGCGCCGTTCCAGGCGTCCTCGTGCTCGCGACCGGTGCGGGTCAGCTGCAGGTAGAGGCGCTCGGGAAACAGCGTGCGCAGCGCCACCAGCCGTTCGCCGGCCTCGTGTTCGGCGCCGGCCAGCGCCAGCCGGCCGATGCTGCTGTCGCGGCCGGCCAGCGCGATCAGGCCGTGCGCGGACTCGTCCAGCCAGGCCGGGGCGACCAGCGCGCGGCCGCCGCGCTGGCCCTCGAGCCAGGCGCGCGACACCAGACGCGACAGGTTGAGATAGCCGCGTCGATCCTGGCAGAGCAGGGTCAGCCGGTGCGGCGTGCCGTCGGCGGGCTCGCACAGCCACAGATCGCAGCCGACGATGGGCTTGATGCCCGCCGCCTCGCAGGCCTGATAGAACTTGACGACTGCGAACAGGTTGCAGGCATCCGTCAGCGCCAGCGCCGGCATGCCGAGCTCGACCGCGCGGCTGATCAGGTTGGGTCGCGGCGCCTTGGTCGGGTCGCCGTACTCGGGCTTTTCCGGCAGCCGGATGATCGAGTCGGTCAGCGAATACTCGCTGTGGACCTGCAGATGGACGAAGCCCGCGGGCATGGCGATCCAGGACGGCGTATCACCGCAGCCTAGCCGTGGTGCGCGGCAGCGACAAGCTTGACACGCCCGCGGACGCGCGAGCCGACGCCGGCGCCGTTACGCCGGCCGGCAGCGCCGTACCGGGGCAAAGCTCAGGCGATGCGCGCTGCAGGGACCGAGCCGCGCCAGCGCAGCCAGGTGCTCGGGTGCCGGATAGCCTTTGTGGCGCGCGAAGCCGTAGCCGGGAAACTCGGCATCGAGTTCGATCATGTGGCGGTCGCGACTGACCTTGGCCAGGATCGATGCGGCGCTGATCGCCGGTTCCAGCGCATCGCCGCGCACGATCGCGCGCCCGGCACAGGGCAGGTCGCGCGGCAGGCGGTTGCCGTCGATCAGGGCCAGCCGCGGTGCGGGATCGAGCTGGCGCAGCGCGCGCGCCATGCCGGCCAGCGTCGCTTGCAGGATGTTGATGCGATCGATCTCGTCGGCTTCGACCCGGACGATGCTGCAGGCGCGCGCGTGATCGCGGATGACGTCATACAGCGCCGCGCGCCGCGCCGCGCTCAGCGTCTTCGAATCGGCCAGGCCCGCGATCGGCCGCGCCGGATCGAGGATCACCGCGGCCACCACCACCGGCCCGGCCAGCGGTCCGCGGCCGGCTTCGTCGACGCCGGCGACGTGTTCGGGCAGCACGATCGCCGCGGCGAACAGGTCGGTCTCGGCAGCGGCATCACCCCGATGCCTCATGGCGCAGCGCCGATCAGCTCCAGCGCCGCACCCGCAGCCGCATCGGCGGCGCGGACGCCATCCGGCGCGCGCAATGCGGCATGCAGCGCCGGGAACGCGGCGCGCTGCGCCGCGGCGGCGACGGGATCGTCGAACAGCCGCGCCACGGCCGCGGCCAGCCGCGGGCCGTTGCAGTCGCGCTGCATCAGCTCGGGCACCAGGTCCCGGCCGGCGAGGATATTGGGCAGGCTGTAGCGCTCGCTCTTGAGCAAGCCGAGGCCCCGGACCAGCGCATGCGTCAGCGGCGCGATGCGGTAGGCCACCACCATCGGGCACTGCGCCAGCGCGGCTTCCAGCGCGGCGGTGCCCGAGGCCAGCAGCGCGCCGTCGGCGGCGGTCAGCAGGGCGTGCGCCTGGCCGTCGAGCACACGCACCGTACGCGCCGGCAGCGCGCTGGCGCCGAGCGCGGCGTCGATGCGTGCGCGCAGCGCGGCGTCGGCGGCGGGCATGGCGATCAGCAGGTCCGGGAAGCGGGTGTGCAGGAGCGTCGCGGCCGCGAGAAAATCCGGCAGCAGCCGCGCCACCTCGCCCTGACGGCTGCCCGGCAGCAGCGCCAGCACGCGCGCTGTCGCAGGCAGGCCCAGCGCCGCGCGAGCCGCCGCGCGGTCCGGTGCGTCGGCAAAGCGGTCAGCCAGCGGATGGCCGACGAACCGCGCGTCGACGCCGTGGCGGGCATAGATCGGCGGCTCCATCGGAAACAGGCACAGCACGCGGTCGGCGCTGCGGCCCAGGCGCGCGGCGCGACCCTCGCGCCAGGCCCAGACCGACGGGCTGACGTAATGCGCGGTGCGCAGTCCGGCGGCTTTCAGGCGGCGCTCGAGGCCGAGGTTGAAATCGGGAGCGTCGATGCCGATGGTCAATGCCGGGTGCGCGGCCAGCAGGCGCCGCGCGAGGTCGCGGCGCAGGCGCAGCAGGCGCGGCAGATCGCGCAGCACTTCGGCCAGGCCCATCACCGACAGTTCGCTGATGTCGTGCCAGGCCTCGAAGCCTTGCGCGCGCATGCGCGCGCCGCCGATGCCGACGAAACGCGCGTGCGGATGGCGGCGGCGCAGCGCAGCGAGCAGGTCCGCGCCCAGCAGGTCGCCCGAGGCCTCGCCGGCGATCAGTGCGATCAGCGGCGCCTGCGGTGCGGCATGTGCGAGCGGCAACGCGGCGGCGGTGGCGAGGGCGTCCATAGGCAGAGGATAGCGGCGCGACCGGATCAGCGCGGGATCAGCAGGATCCACAGCCCCAGCGCGGCGAACACCAGCGCCGCGGTCAGCCGCGCGACCCGCAGCGGCAGGCGCCCGGCAAAGCGCGTGCCCAGCCACACCACCGGTGCATTGGCCGCCAGCATGCCCAGCGTGGTGCCCAGCACCACCTGCCACAGCGGATGGAAATCCGCCGCCAGTACCATCGTCGCGATCTGGGTCTTGTCGCCCATCTCGGCGAGAAAGAACGCGATCGCGGTGGCGATGAACACGCCGCGCCCATGGCCGGGCAAGGCCTCGGCGTCGGCATCCAGGCGATCGGGCTTGAGCGTCCACAGCGCCATGCCGAGGAACGACAGCCCGACCAGCCAGCGCTGCAGCGACACCGTCAGCAGGTTGCCGAGCAGCTCGCCCAATGCACCGGCCAGCGCGTGATTGACCAGGGTGGCGGCGAGGATGCCGAGCACGATCGGCCACGGCCGGCGGAACTTGGCGGCCAGCACCAACGACAGCAGTTGCGTCTTGTCGCCGATCTCGGCGAGCGCGACGCTGGACAGCGCGATCAGCAGGGTATGCATGCAGGCTCCGGCGCCGGGCCTGGACGCGCGAGGTCCACGCGCGGCGGCCCGGCTGGTGCGCGCGTGAACCCGCGGTCTCGCCGGAGGACATCATCCGCGCCATGGCCGACGGGCCAAGCATGTTGACGCGGATCCCGCGGATGCGATCCGCGGTCGGCTACTCCCCGTAGGGCGCGGCAAGTCTAGCAGCGACTTGCCGGCTCAGGCGATGCCGAGGCCGGCGATGCCGCCGATCAGGCCGGCATCGAAACCGGCCAGCGCCGCGAAGGCGCGGCCGCGCTCGGCGTAATCGTGAAACTGGTCGAAGCTGGGCGCGCCGGGTGACAGCAGCACCACGCCGTCGACCGGCGTCAGCGCGCGCGCGGCGGCGACCGCGGCGGCGAGATCGGCGACCCGCTCGCAGCGCACGGCGCCGCCGGCTGCATCCAGCGCCGCGGCGATGCGCGGCCCGTTGGCGCCCTGGCAGATCACCGCCTGCGGCGGCGCCGTGCGGCAGCGCGCGACGAAGGTGTCCCAGTCGAGCCCGCGCTCGTGGCCACCGACGATGACCGTCACCGCGCGACCCGTCAGACTGTCCAGCGCCGCGAGCGTGGCCTGCGGCGTGGTCGCGATCGAGTCGTTGACCCAGTGCAGGCCGTCGCGCTCGCCCAGTCGTTGCAGTCGGTGCGGCAGGGCGTGGAAACGCGCCAGCGCCGGTGCCGCCGCACGCGCGTCGAAACCGAGCAGGTCCAGCGCGGCCAGCGCGGCGCAGGCATTGAGCGCGTTGTGGCGGCCGGGCAGCGGAAGATCCCGCAGCGGCCACACCGCGTCGACGCCGCGCCGGATCGCCGCGTCGTCGACGCGCCAGCCGCTGTCGTCGGAAAACAGATGCCGGTGCGGATGTGCCGCGGTCAGTCGCAGCAACTCGGGCTGCCCGGCGTTGACCAGCAGCGTGCGCGCGCGGTCGGCAAGCTGCAGCTTGTCGGCGACGTAGCGCTCGCGCGAGCCGTGCCAGTCGAGATGCTCCTCGTACAGGCAGGTGATCACGCCCAGTTCCGGCGCCGCGGCATCGGCGGTCTGGAAGCTCGACAGTTCCACCACCCAAAGCGCGGCGTCGGCGTCGAGCAACTCGAGCAGCGGCACGCCGATGTTGCCGGCCAGCGCGGTGCGCACGCCGAGGCTGCGCGCCAGATGCGCCAGCAGCGCGCTGGTCGTGCTCTTGCCCTTGGTGCCGGTGACGGCGACCACGCGCGCATCGGTGCGCTCGGCAAACCACAGCGCGGTGCCGGAGGTGAAGCGGGTGCCGCGCATGGCGGCGGCGGCGATTTCGGGGCGCCGGGCGCTGATGCCGGGCGACTTGATCACGATCTCGAACGCTGCCAGCACATCGGCATCCGGCTCGCCCGCACGCAGTGTCAGGCCGGGTTCCGTCGCGCGCACCGCGCTCGCTTCCGCCGCCGGGCAGAGCAGGGTCGGCGCCAGTTGCGGCAGGTGCGTGCGCAGCGCGGCCAGCGCGGCGCGCCCCTCGCGGCCGTAACCCCAGACCGCGACGCGGCGGTCGGCGAGATCACGGATCCGCAGCGCTGGGGCGCTCACCTCAGGCCTCGCCGATCCAGGCCAGCGCCGCGGCCAGTCGCGGCGGCACGCCGTGCGCGCCCGCAGGCGCCAGCCAGGGGCCGAGCGCGAGCCGGGTGGCGTCGAGCTGCGGCAGGATCTCGCGGCGGAAGCGCGCGATCAGCGCGTCCTCGCGCCATTCCGGGCGCGCCGCCAGCGTCGTCATCGCGGCGCGCGCCTCGGCGCCCTCGCCGACGCATTCGAACGGCTTGTGATCGCGATATTCCAGCAGCGCATCGAAGCCGGCCGCCTGGGTGTCGTCGTCGAGCAGGTTGCGGCCGAAGATCGCCAGCAGCCGCGGCTTGGGCAGGAACGGTGCCAGCGCCAGAAACACGAAGTGGCATTTCGGGCACTGCCCGCACCAGCGGTCCGCGGGCTTGGGTCCGAGGATGCGGAAGTTGCGGTTGCAGCTGGAGAAGGCGTCGAAGTACGCCGTGCCGCAGCGTGCGAACGCGCGCGTCACCGCCAGCTCGGAGTAAGGGCGCAACAGCGAGCAGTAGTCGAGATCGGCGGCGACGTGGCGGCGCACGTGGTCCGCCAGCGCGCGCTCGAAGGTCCAGCCCTTGCTCCACTGGTGGTTGACCTGCTGGCCGTCGTATTCGAGCGTGGCGCTGGAGGCCGAACGCTCGTTGGCGAAGGCGATCGCATCGAAGCCATGGAGGATCGCGGCGCAGACCAGGATCGCCGAATTGATCGCGGTGACCGGGATATGGCCGTTCCAGGCGCCACGCCGGTTCAGCTCGAACAGGCCGGGCGCGATCTCGCGCGCGATGTTCAGCGTCGGCAGCCCGCTGCGCGCGGCGCAGGCGGCGATCAGCGGCGAGGTGCCGATCCAGACCGCGGTCGCATCGGCACCGATCGCTTTCAGCGCCTCGACCGCGACCAGTGAATCCTTGCCGCCGCCGATCGGCACCAGCACGCGTCGCGGCAGTTCCAGCGCGGGCATCGGCGCGTCGGTCGTCGCGGTGCGCGGAAAATGGACGCGGCCGCGCAGGTCCAGTCCGTTGCGGTAGGCGAACTCGGCCAGCCCGTGCAGGTACAGCGTGTCCAGCAGGTCGGCGCTGGCGGCGTCGGGCGTCCAGCCCGCGACCGTGATCGTGGCCGGCACGCCGGCCTTGTAGTAGCTGACGCCGGCGATCAGGTGCAGCAGACGCAGCGCGGCGGCGAACGCGGCGTGGCGCTCCGCCGTCAGCGCCGGCGCGTCCGGAAAACGGATGCGCTCGACCAGCTCGGCGCCGTCGTCGAAAGCGTAAGCCAGCTCGGCCACGCCATCGGCGTAGTCGCAGCGCAGGAAGCGGAATGCCTGCGCCTGGCGCGGGTCGCGCAGTGCATTCATCGCGAGGCACTCCCCTCATGGCACGCGCGCGTTGCTGCCGTCACCTCGAACGACGCGGAGGATGTTGCTGCGCACGTGCGTGCACCATCGTCATTTCGCCCGGCCCAGCCCGGCTGCCGCCGCCGCAGGCGAGGCGGTGTCGGGCTCTCGCCGGCGTGCCCGAGGGCCGGGTTCATGCGGCGCGCGGTCATGACAGAACCGTCTCGGCGGCCGGCTTGCGCAGGTTGTAGTGCGAGGCCATCGACGCGCCGTAGGCGCCGGCGTCGGCGATCAGCAGGACGTCGCCCTCGGCCGCGGCGGGCAGGCGGCGGTCGCTGCCGAGCACGTCACCGCTTTCACAGATCGGGCCGACCACCTGGTAGAGCGTGTCGGCGCGGTCGTCCGGCCGGGTCAGGTTGACGATGGCGTGGCGGGCGTCGTACAGCGCCGGGCGGATCAGGCTGTTCATGCCGGCGTCGGCGCCGAGGTAGGCCACGCCCTCCTTGTGCTTGATCTGGGTGACGCGTGCCAGCAGCACGCCGGCCTCGGCGACCAGATAGCGGCCGGGCTCCATCCACAGCGCGTAGTGCGGATAGGCACGCTTGACCTCGAGCAGCGCGGCATCGAGCGCGGCCAGATCGAGCGCCGGCTCGCCCTCGGCCGCGGGCACGCCGAGTCCGCCGCCGACATCGAGAAAGGCGACCGTGCCGATGCGGTCGGCGAGACTGGCGAGCTCGCCGCACACCTGCGCCCAGTGGCGCGGGTCGAGGATGCCCGAGCCCAGATGCGCATGCAGGCCCGTCACCCGCGCGCCCAGCGCCTCGGCGCGGCGCAGGAAAAGGTCGAGATCGCTCACCGGCAGGCCGAACTTGCTGCCGGCGCCGCCGGTACGCACCTTTTCGTGATGGCCCAGGCCGCGGCCGAGGTCGAGTCGCAGGATCAGCTCGCGATCGCGGAACAGCTCGCCCCAGTGCAGCAGCGGATGCAGCGCGTCCAGCGTCACCGGCACGTCGGCGGCGAGCGCGGCGGCGTAGTCGGCGCGCGGCGCGAAGTTGGGCGTGAACAGTCGCGCGGCCTGCGGCGCGGCGCGCTCGGCGGCGGCGAGTTCGCCCGGCGACACGCATTCGAGACCGAAGCCCTCCGCGGCCAGCGCCGCCAGCAGCGCCGGATGCGGGTTGGCCTTGATCGCGTAGTACCAGCGGTCGACCGCGGTCAGCGCCTGCAGCGCGCGGGCGCGCTCACGCAGCGTCGGCAGGTGATAGACATAGCGCGGCGTGGCTTCGGCAGCGATCGCCAGCAGCCGCGCACGCGCGGCCGGCTCGCGCCACCACGGCGGCGGCGGCGCTGCCGTTGCGGCGCCGTACAGCGCCTGCCAGCTGGGTCCGAACAGCGCGCGATCGCCGGCGCGCAGGGCGCCGGCGCGCAGCAGCAGGTCGTGCAGGCGCGGCAGCAGCGCGTCGACCGTCGCCTCGTCGACCACGAAGGTGAGGTTGAGGTTGTTGGACGACTGCGAGATCAGGTGCACTTTCACCTGGCCGAATTCGGCCAGCACCGTCGAAAGCCGGTGCAGCATCGCGCGCATGCCGCGACCGACCAGGGTGACCGCCGCGCAGGGCGCGATCACCTTGACCCGGCACACGCGCGCGAGGTCGGCGGCCAGCGCGGCGATGGCGTCGGAATCAAGCAGGTTCTCGCTGGGATCCAGCGACACGGTGACGTTGGTTTCGGCCGAGCCGATCAGGTCCACCGACAGGCCGTGCTGCTTGAACAGCGCGAACACGTCGGCGAGAAAGCCGACCTGCTGCCACATGCCGACGCTTTCCATCGCGATCAGGGTGATGCCCTTGCGCGCGCTGATCGCCTTGACGCTGGGCGCGTCCGACGCGGCCTCGGGGCCGATCACGGTGCCGTCGAGTTCGGGCCGCTGGGTGTCCTTGATCAGCAGCGGCACGCGCGGGTCGCGCAGCGGGCTGAGGCTGCGCGGATGCAGCACCTTGGCGCCGGTGGTGGCGATTTCCTGCGCCTCCTCGTAATCGAGCCGGGTCAGCAGGCGCGCGTCGGGAACCTGGCGCGGATTGGCGCTGAACATGCCGGCGACGTCGGTCCAGATCTCGACTCGCGCGGCGGCGAGCAGCGCGCCGAAATAGGCCGCCGAGGTATCCGATCCGCCGCGACCCAGCAAGACGGTGCGTCCGGCTTGGTCGCGGGCGATGAAACCCTGCGTGATCAGCACCTCGCCGCAGGCGGCCAGACGCGCGGCCAGCGCGGTGTCCGCGTTGCACTCGACGCTGGCCGACAGCCGGCGCGTGCGCTCGTTCTGGTTGGGCAGCGGTGTCGCGAGCAGGCAGCTGCGTGCGTCCAGCCATGCGGTCGCCAGCCCCTGCGCGCTCAGCGCCGCCGCGCCCAGCGTGCTCGACAGCAGTTCGCCCATCGACTGCACGGCGGCCTGCCAGGCGTAGTCGTGTTCCGCGGCCGTCGCCAGCGCCGCCAGTTCCGCAAGATGCGCATCCAGCGCCGGCAGGCGATCCAGACCCAACGCCCGCAGCAGATCACGATGGCGGGCGGCGATGTCCGCGGCGGCGGCGGCGCGCGCGCCGACATCGGCGAGGCCGCACAGGGCCTTCAGCGCGTCGGTCACGCCGGACAGCGCCGAGACCACCAGCAACACCCGTGCGCCTTCGGCGCGGCGCGACGCGGCGAGGGCTCGGATCGTGGCCCAGCGCTGCGGCGTGGACACGCTCGTGCCGCCGAACTTCAGCACGATCCAGGGGGCGGCGGCGGGCAGGGCGGATGCGTTGGTCACGGCGGCGCGGGCGGATGAGCGCAGTCGGCGAGTGTTGCCTGCGCTGCCGCAAATGGCAACGCCCGCCGCGGCGGGCGCCGGCGCGCCATCGCAAGCGCCTCGGCAGGCGTGGATACTTCGGGTTTGCCGGCCTGGAGTCGCACCATGTCCCGCTACCTCGAAATCGACGTCTTCACCCTGCGCCCGTTTCATGGCAATCCGCTGGCGGTGATCGTCGAGGCCGGAGGCCTGGACGCGGTCGCCATGCAGCGCATCGCGGCCTGGACCAACCTGTCGGAAACGGCGTTCCTGCTGCCGCCGACGACACCCGCCGCGGACTACCGGGTGCGTATCTTCACCCCGCGCCAGGAGCTGCCGTTCGCCGGCCACCCCAGCGTCGGCGCGGCGTACGCGGCGATCATCGCGGGACGGATGGCCGATGGCCCGGGATCGCGCACGCAGGAATGCGCGGCAGGGCTGTTGCCGCTGCGGATCGAAGGCCGCGGCCCGGAGCGTCGCATTCATGTGCAGGCGCCGCGGGCGAAACTGCATCCGCCGCTGCCATTCGCGCAGGGTCAGTCGCTGGCAAGGGCACTGGGCGCATCGTTGCAGGGGTCGGCGCAGGTGGTCGATGTCGGTGCTGTCTGGCTGCTCGCCGGGCTGGCTGATGCGGCGACGGTGCGGGCACTGCAGCCGGACCCGGTCGCGATCGCCGCGTTGACGCAGCGCACGGGCTGCGTAGGCGTTGCGGTGTTCGGTCGCGAGCCGGCTGGCGGCGTGGCGCTCGCGGTGCGCGCATTCTGTCCGGGTGACGGCATTGCCGAGGATCCCGTGACCGGCAGCGCCAACGCCGCCATCGGCGCGCTGCTGCACCAGCGCGGCGAACTGGCGACGATCGGGGCACGCTACCGCGTCAGCCAGGGCCGCGAGGTCGGCCGGGACGGCCAGATCGAGGTGCAGGTGGAGGACGAGGGCGCCGTCTGGATCGGCGGACACTGCACTGCCTGCGTCGAGGGTGTGATCGCGTTGTAAGTTCGGGACTCGGGACTCGGGACTCGGGACTCGGGACTCGGGACGAGGGACGAGGGACGAGGGACGAGGGACGAGGGACGAGGGACGAGGGACGAGGGACGAGGGACGAGGGACGAGGGACGAGGGACGAGGGACGAGGCTTGCGTCCTGACGGGGCAAGGCGCCGTCCGCGCCGGCTTTCGGACCCTCCCCTCGACAGCGCCGGGACCTCACGCCATGCTCGGGTGAGCGAACAGGAGTCCGATGCATGAGCGAATCAGCACCCGCGGCCGCCGGCTACCTGCGCCGCATGGGCGGATTTTCCGCGACCATGCTGGTCGTCGGCGGCGTGATCGGCGCCGGCATTTTCCTCAATCCGGCGGTGGTGGCCGCGCGCACGCATTCGGGCGCCCAGCTGCTCGCGGCCTGGGTGCTGGGCGGCGTGCTGACGCTGCTGGGCGCGCTGTGCTTTGCCGAGCTGGGCGCGCGCCGACCCGAGGCGGGCGGCAGCTACCTGTATCTGCATGAGGCCTTCGGGCCGCTGACGGCGTTCCTGTTCGGCTGGACCATGCTGATCGCCGATCTGCCAGGTTCGATCGCCGCCGTGGCGCTGATCTTCGGGCGCTATGCCGCGACCGCGACGGGTCTGCCGGTGAGCAGCTCCCCGCAGCTGGCCACCGCCGCGCTGGTCCTGCTGGCGCTGGTGCATGCGCGCGGCATCAGCTCCGGCGCGTTGCTTCAGAACCTGATGAGCCTGCTCAAGTTGACCGCGGTCGCGGTCCTGGTCGGCGCGGGACTTTGGCTGGCCGCGCCGCATCTGTCGACGGCGCTGGCAAGCGATCCCGGGATCGAGCATCCCAATTTCGCCATCGCCCTGCTGCCGGTGCTGTTCGCCTACGGCGGCTTCGCCTATCTCAATGCGCTGGCCGGCGAGGTGCGTGATCCGCAGCGTACGCTGCCGCGGGCGCTGGTGTGGGGCCTGCTGCTGGTGATGGTCGCCTACGCGCTGGTCAACCTGGCCTACCTGGCGGCGCTCGGCCACGCCGGGCTGGCACACAGCGAGGCACCCGCTGCCGCGGTGATGCACCAGGCCTTCGGCGCGCTGGGCGAACGGCTGATGGCCGCGGGCATCGCCGCATCGACTTTCGGCTATTGCGCGGTGGCGTTGGGCGGCGCCGCGCGCGTGCTGCAGACGATCGCCGCCCAGGGTCTGTTCTTTCGTGGTCTCGGGGTGCTGCATCCGCGCCGGCACACGCCGCAGCGAGCACTGGCCCTGCTCGCCGGCTGGGCAATCGTGCTGGCGCTGACCAACAGTTTCAGCTGGTTGCTGAACTACACCACCGTGGTTGACTGGCTGGGCTATTCGGCGACCATCGCGGCGCTGTTCTGGTATCGCCGCAACCAGCGCGGCTATACCGGCTTCCGCACGCCGCTGTATCCGCTCGAGCCGATCGTATTCATCGCGGTCACGGTAGCGGTGATCGCGGTCACCGTTGCCTACAGTCCCGGCAACGCCGGTATGGGCCTGCTGGTGATGCTGCTGGGGCTGCCGGTGTATTTCGGCTGGCGCCATTTCGGTCACGCTGCTGCAGAGCGCTGATCGCGATGCTGTCCGGGTGGGCCCGCGGGCGCTCAGCGCATGCGCTCGGCCAGCGTGAGCGCGACCTTGTCGCGCAGATAGACCGGCAGTGCCAGCTCGGGCGCGACGGCCGCGCCTGCCGCGTAGCGCAGGGCGCCCAGACGCGCGACGTGGCGCGCCTGCGGATGGCGGTCGCCGTCGCTGCCGCGCGGCGCCGCCAGGCGCAGCGCCAGCAGCCCGGCGTAAGCCTTGCAGCCGCTGCCGACGACCCACCAGCCGGCGTCGGGCGGCAACTCGATCTCGGCCGCGGCGCCGACGTGCTCATCATCCAGCGCAGTCACGCTGCCGTCGGGCGTGCGCGCGAAGGCGCCGGCGTACAGCTCGCCCATCCGCGCGTCGAGCAGCGCCAGGATCCGCGGTGCATCGATCGGCGCTTCCATCGCCAGCGCCGCCAGCGAGGACACCGGCACCACCGGAATGTCCAGCGCCAGCGCCAGCCCCTGCGCCAGCGATACCGCCAGCCGCACGCCGGTGAAGGCGCCCGGTCCGCGGCCGACCGCGATCACGTCGAGCTGACGCCGCGACAGGCCGGCCTCCGCCAGCAGCTGCTCGGCCATCGGCAGCACGCGCTCGGCATGCCGGCGCGGCGCCAACTCGCTGACGTCGCGCAGCGTATCGCCGCAAAGCAGGGCGACCGAGCAGGATTCGGTGGCGGTTTCGATCGCGAGCAGGTTCATGTGCGCATTCTCGCACTGCCACGGCGGGTTCCGTGGCAATGGCGGGGCGCCCTGCAGGCCGCCGGCGGGCGAATGCGGGCAGCGGCCTGACCGCTTTAGCGTTCCGCGCCCGTGCCGGCCAGCAGCTCGCGCAGAAACGGCACCGTGACGCGGCGGCGCGCGGCCAGCGCGGCGCGATCGATGCGATCCAGCAGCAGGGTCAGGGTGCCGAGATCGCGCGCGTGGCGCGCGAACAGCCAGTCCAGCACGCCGTCGTCGAGTTCGATGCCGCGCGCCGCTGCCCGCTCGCGCAGCACGGCGCGGCGCTCGTCATCATCGAGCGGCCGCAGCGCGGCGCGGGTGCAGGCACCCAGCCGCGAGCGCAGGTCGGGCAGAACCAGCGGCAGATCGGCGGGGGGCTGGCGGGCCGCGATCAGCAGGGTGGCGCCCTCGGCGCGGCCGCGGTTGTAGAGGTCGAACAGCGCCTGCTCGTCGTCGCGGATGCCGGCGCCCACGTCCAGCTCGTCGATCGCGATCAGCTCGGCGCCGGCCAGCGCCGCGATCGCCTCGGCGCGCGGTGCCGGCAGTGCACCCAGCGCGGCGTAACGCACGCGACGGCCGGCCTCGGCCGCGCTCTGGCAGGCCGCCAGCAGCAGATGGGTCTTGCCGCTGCCTGCCGGCCCGTGCAGCAGCACCCAGGGCGCCGCCGCGGCGGCGGTCGTGCGCAGCAGCGCCAGCGTGGCCGCGTTGGCGCGGCCGGCATGGAAATGCTCGAAGCGCTGCGGGCGCGGAAAGCGCAGCGCGAGCGGCAGCTGACTCATGCGCCCGGCGGCGTCGCGTCGTGGTCGTCGGCAGGTGCCGCCGGATGCGCATACAGCGCGCTGGCTCGGTAGCGCTCGTGGCCGTAGCGCAGCAGCACCATCGTCACCGCGGCGACCGGCAGTGCCAGCAGCACGCCGAGAAAGCCGAACAGCTGGCCGCCGGCGAGGATGGCGAAGATCACCAGCACCGGGTGCACGCCGATGCGATTGCCGACCAGTCGCGGCACCAGCACGTAACCCTCCAGTGTCTGGCCGACCGCGAACACGCCCAGCACCAGGCCGACGTGCGCCCAGTCGCCGTATTGCGCGAATGCGGCGATCAGGCTGGCGATCAGGCCGGTGATGAAGCCGAGATAGGGCACGAAACTGACCAGCCCGGCGAACACGCCGATCAGCGGGCCGAGACGGATGCCGATCAGCCACAGCGCCAGCCCGTAGAACAGCCCCAGCGCCAGCATCACCAGCAGCTGCCCGCGGAAGAATGCTCCCAGCACGGCGTCGGCTTCGCGCGCCAGGCGCACCAGGGTCGATTCGTATTCGCGCGGCAGCAGCTCGCGCAGGCGCGCCACCATCGTGTCCCAGTCGCGCAGCAGATAGAACGTCACCACCGGCACCAGCACCAGGTTGGTCAGCCAGGCGACCACGGCGAGGCCGGAACGGGTGACGCCGGCCAGCACGCTGGTGGCGATGCCGCCGGCTTCCTGCCAGTGCTGCTTGATCAGCGCCACCAGGCGTTGCGGGTCGAAGGTCTCGGGTGGCACGTGCAGGTGCAGCTGCAGCCATGGCGCGACCGTGCCCTGGAACCAGACCAGGGCATCGGGCAGGTGCAGGATGGCGTAGGCGACCTGGCGCTCGATCAGCGGCACCAGCACCAGCAGCACGCCGATCACGGTCAGGCTCATCAGGCCGAACACCAGCGTCACCGCGAGGGTGCGGCCGAGGCCGTGACGTTCGAGGCGGTCGGCCAGCGGATCGCCGAGATACGCCAGCAATGCCGACAGCGCGAACGGCGCCAGCACCGGCGCCAGCAGCCACAGCACGTAGCCGATCAGCAGCAGCAGCAGGGCAAGTTGCAGCCGGCGCGCGATTTCACCGTCCATGTTGCGACTCCCCGTGGCGGATGCGCAGCGCGTTGCGCGCGCGCAGGCTCCAGCGCACCACATAGTCCACGCCGCTGGCAAGGGTCAGCGCGCCGACCGCCACGGCCGGCACGGCCAGCGGCAGCGGGCGCGCCAGCGCATGCCCCGCCAGCACCGCCAGCACATAGACGATCTGCAGCAGGGTGTTGGCCTTCGACAGCAGGCTGGGACGCACCTGCACCGCGCCGACCAGGCGCTGCCAGGCGATCGCGCCGCCGACGATCACCGCGTCGCGCAGCAAGACCAGCGCGGTCAGCGCCAGCGGCACCGCGCCGTTGAGACTCAGACCGATGAAGCAGGTGGCCAGCAGCAGCTTGTCGGCCAGCGGATCGAGCAGCGCACCCAGCCGGCTGTGCCAGCGGAAATGGCGTGCGAGAAAGCCGTCGAGCGCGTCCGATAAACCCGCGACCAGGGTCAGCGCCAGCGCAAGGGCGTAGGCGCGATCGAGCAGCGTCAGCGCCAGCGGCGGCACCAGCAGGATGCGCAGCACGGTGATCAGGTTGGGCAGATGGCGCAGCGGCGAATCGGCCGCGGGCCCGGTGCGCGGCGGGATCGTCATGGCGGCGCCCTTCAGTGCACCCAGCGCAGGGCCAGCTCGGCGCCGGGATGTGCAGCATCCGGCACCAGCCGGCCGCCGGCGACCAGGTCATCGCTGACGCTGCTCAGCGGCACCTCGAGATTCAGCCCCAGCAGCAGGCCGTCTCCCTGCGCCTGCAGCGGCTGCAGGCCGCGCACGCGCGGATCGCGGCGCAGGATGCCGATCAGCGTGGCGTAGTCGCGGGCGGACTGCAGGCCGCTCACCCAGAGCGTGGCCTGCTGCGCGTTGACGACGGCCGGCGCGGACGCGAAGCGTTGCGTCAGGCGGCGGGCCGCGGTGGCGGCACCGTCGCCGAGCTGCGCGCCGGGATCGCCGCCGCGGCCCTGCCACGCCTGCGCCTGGCCGCCGATGATCAGGGTCCATTCGGCGCGGGCGGCGCCCAATTGTCCGACCAGCAGCAGGCCGGTGTGGTACCGCGCGGCCGCGGCGGCCAGCGCGTTCGGATCGCCTTGCGCCAGCGCGGCGGCGTCCGGCGCCGGCGCGCCGGC